>DASYTA010000455.1:0-13616 GCA_036002745.1 Cyclobacteriaceae bacterium
AACCTGGGCATTCATATTCATGAAATCGGATACTGAATTCTTTTTTTGCAAATCATGTAGCACAGCCGTAATCACATAGTCGCGCATTCCTTTTACCTCCGTAGTGACCGAGAGAGTCTCATCGACAACATCAGTTCTACTAAAAAACTGTTTGGCCACTTTTTCTGTAATGACTATGGAATTCGGACGGCTTAATGAGTGATTAGAAGAGCCGTGCATTATCTTGAAACCAAACATTTCGAAAAGCGTGGAATCGCCGATCATGCTTTGAATGCGAAAATGTTTATCAGCCTTTGATACCGTGATGCCGCGATCGCGAAAACGGTAACAACTTTCGAATAATGTTGGATATTTGTCAACAGCCGTAGGCCCAAGTAAGGCAGGAACAAAAAATGGAGGCATGTTGCCATCGACATCCTTTTGTTTTATCTCAATCAAGTGAATACGCTGAACATCACTAATGTCCTGATTCACCTGAAACTCGCCCCAAACAAAAACTCCAATTAATAATGCAAATGTGATCCCAACAGTTAATCCAAGAATTGTGATGGTTGAATTGAGTTTCTGCTTAATCATACTTCGAAACATGGTTACCATGTAACTGTTAAACATAAGCCAAGGGTTTAGGTGAATTGAAAATTTATTCCTCATCATAATCCCGGGTCTGAAAAATAGAATTACATTCCAAAGCAGTTTTCTCCTTGCTTTTCTTTCACTGAAAGTTTTCTTGTCGCGTTCAAACTTTTGAAGTAAGTCGCCTTCAATCTCTTCGAGCAAATGTGATGGACAGAACCAGCGAAGAATTTTTAATGCCCCGAAGCATTCTTTTCCATTTTTATTGGCCAACTTCATTTTCATTTTGTAGATGCTCGATTAGCCTTTCGTATTCGGAGCTAAATTGTTCAGCTAGCACAATTTCCTGGTTTTCCAGAAGTAGCTGTTGCATCGCATTGAGCAGATACAAATTTTTCCGCAACTCAAAGGTGAGACCCACTTTTTCTGCTACGAGGTAGGAGGCCGTTTCAAGAGCTCGTTTGCCAACTACAGTCGCGATATCTTTTGCTTTTTGCTTCTCTCCCGCCCGAAAGAGAAGACTCACCGTATCTCGCACGGAAGGATCATAGGCAATCGCCGCGTCAGGCATTTTTTCAAGTGAGAAGTTGAGAACTGTTGCCGCTTTTTCTTTCTCGCCTTTGTCGAGAAGTGCTTGTGCTAATGAGTTCAAATTATTGCGATGATTCATTACATGCTGCACCTTATAATCCTCCGTATAATAGACAGAAGGATCATCCAACCCACGATACTTGAATTGGTTCAACATGCGGTCATACGTTTTGTCAGTATCCACCAAATAGTCGCGATCATTTCGTGGATTTCTTACAGGAAGAATATGATATGCGTTGCCTTCCTGAACGGCATAAGGACTTACATCAAGGTTCAGTTGTGACATTGAAGTGTAGTTTACATAAATCGGTCGCTCCCAATTGGCCGTTGTAAGTAAATCGAGGAACAACAAATCGGCCTTATCGAGTGTAGTGCCTTTTAGCTTTAACTCCATCTGATCTACCACCAAGTTTTCCATACCATGGGGAATTATTCCTTTCTTCAAAACTTCCTCTTTATTGATTTGAAGCGTAATGACTCTGCTAGGTAATAAATTGTGACCTGCCTCCTGAAGAGAAGGATGTTCTTTGCGAAGGAGATTCAAGTATTCTTTTGCATCAATGCTTTTGATTTTGAAATCGGCATAAGTGAGATAATTGTTTAATCCCGCTTGTCGATAGTCATGAGGTGTGAGTGTGTATTTGAAAGGAGGGGATTGATATGCTTGGCGTGTGGTTTGATCGATGTACCAATCTCCGTTGCTGTAACTTAAAACTAACACGCGTAGATCAGTACGACAATTTTCAACCTCTTGTTCATACCAAAGTGGAAAGGTATCGTTGTCACCACCGGTAAAAACAATTCCATTTTTATCGCACGACACTAATGAGTTGTGTGCGGTGTCTGCTGAGAAAAACCGGTTAGATCGATCATGATCATCCCATCCCTGGTAAATCATAATGGCAGGAGCCAAAATACCAACTGAAGAAGCGAAAGCGACAATTATTTTCTTATTTTGAATAATCCTCTGAGCAATTTCCGCAAGTCCCAGCACAGATAACCCAATCCAAAAAGTGAAAGCATAATAAGAGCCAACGTAAATGTAGTCGCGTTCACGCGGCTCTGTAGCTCGGGAATTTAGATACAGCACGATCGCAGTACCCAACATAAAAAACATTAGGGCTACCACAAAGAAATTTTTTGTATCCTTGGTGAACTGATAGAACATCCCAATCAAGCCAAGCAAGAAAGGGATCATAAAAAAATTATTTCTCGCTTTGTTATCAGCCAGCGCTGAAGGAAGTTTCTTGAACCATTCCGATGGTTTCAACCAATCTGCCCCTTGTACGTCATTTTCTCGCCCTGCAAAGTTCCACATGAAGTAGCGCATGTACATGGTGCCGATCTGATGACTGAACATATAAACCATATTTTGTGAAAAAGTTGGCTGCTCACCTTCCTTCAAGTTCATGATCCGTTTGTACTCTTCTTTATCTTCAGAGTACCAGGCACGAGGAAGAATAGTTTGTTCATTCGGCGCGTACTCAATATCGAAAGTGCGCTCGGCAGTGACATACTTATCTTTTCCTTTCACATATTTAAAGCCGGTGTAACTAATACTTACAGGGTTCGCAGTAAAGTAAGGACCAAACATCAGCGGTCGGCTTCCGTATTGTTCACGTCTCAAATAACGCACGAAACTCATTATATCTTTCGGAGCATTCTCGTTGATAGGTGGATCAAAGTTGGCGCGAATCACGATGGTCGCATACGTGCCATAACCGATGAGCAAAAAGGATAACGCGAGAACAAAAGTATTTGCCGTTGCGGCTTTGAGTCGGTGGGTGTAGCGAACAGCAAAAACCAACGCTGTCACCAACAGCAAAACAAAAACCAAAACACCTGATCCAAAAAATAACCCCATCGTGTTAACAAAGAATAGTTCGAAGTGACCCGCCAGTGTTGGCAATCCTGGTATAATAACGTCATTGACGAAAAGAATAGAGACACAGCCCGTAACAAGAGCCAGTGCAACGCCCCATTTAGTTGTTTTAAATTTTTTGAAATAATAAATCAGCGCCAACGCGGGAAGTGTGAGTAAATTCAGCAAATGCACACCAATGGAAAGGCCAAGCACATACGCTACTAAAATTATCCAGCGGTTAGCTTCTGCTTCGTCCTTCATGGTATCCCACTTTAAAATCGCCCACACAACAAATGCAGTGAAGAGCGATGACATAGCATACACTTCGGCTTCTACAGCCGAAAACCAAAAGCTATCAGAAAACGCATACGACAATGACCCAACAATACCAGCTGCAAAAACCAACCACTTCTTATCATCGATCGAACCTTTCGTGATCACAATCAATTTTTTCGCAATCAACACAATCGACCAATACAAAAGCAAAATGGTAAGTGCGCTTGACAGTGCGCTCATCATATTAATCGCGTAGGCAACTTTAGTTGGGTCTCCGAAAGAGAAGAGGGAAAAAAATCTACCCAGCAATAAAAACAGTGGGGCGCCAGGAGGATGCGGCACTTGCAACTTGTAAGACGTTGCAATGAATTCAGAACAATCCCAAAAACTTGCCGTCTCTTCCAAAGTAAACGAATACACAAAGAGTGAAATGAAGAAAACACTCCAACCGATCAAATCATTCGTTTTCTTAAAATTGAAATCTCTTTTAAAAAGATTTACGTGAGTCCAACTCAAATTAAGTGCATTCACATTTTTAAGTATTATCCCTGGTCGGAAAAAACAAATCACACTCCATATTAATCTGTACTTTGCCTTTCTCAAGTTTTTTCTATTCAAAAGTTGAGATGACTGACTTACATCGCGATTGAATCGTTGAATCAGATCTCCTTCAATCTCTTCATATAAATGCGATGGGCAAAACCATTCAAGCAATCGAAATGGAAACTTCGGAATTAGCCCGGAGAATTCTTGTTTCATCATATCAATATTGTTTAGAGCTTCCTTCATATCATTATCCAATATTCATTTTCAATTGAGGAACTAGCTTCCACAACTCCATCCGCGATTCTTTCATTGCTTTTAGTATGGCCATGCCAGCGTTGGTGATGGTATAAATTCTTTTTCTCCTTCCGCCGCGCTCGTTAGTAGATCCGCCAAAAGAAGATTTAATAAAACCTTTGTCCTCTAATCGATAGAGTGTAACGTGTATGGCACTGAGATTGGCCTCACGTTTCACACGTGTTTCCAACTCTTCGGCAATGGCCGCGCCATAAGCATCCTCTTGCAAAGCCGCGACGAGTGTGAGGATCAATTCTTCAAATTCGCCAAGGTATTCTTTTCCCATTTGCTTATATTTTGTTAAGCAAATTAACAAGGCTTCGTTTGAATAGCAAATGATTTAAAATTTATTTGAATTTGCCGCGCAGGAATTTGGCTTAACTTGCACATCCATTTCAAAAACAAATGCCATTAGATCTACAAAAAGCACTGAACGAGAAAAAAGAGAATGATTCTTTACGCAGGTTAAAATCCAGTTCACAGCCCATCGATTTCTGTTCCAATGATTATTTGGGTCTTGCCTGTTCGCATGAATTATTTGACGCTATTAACCGAGGTGCTGAGCGATTAAGACCTCCCTACAATGGATCAACAGGGTCACGCTTGCTTTCTGGCAATAGTGAGTTGACTGAAGGGTTGGAAAAGAAACTTGCAGAAATTTTTCATTCGCAAAAAACATTGCTTTTCAATTCCGGTTATACAGCTAACCTGGCGGTGCTTTCTTGTCTTCCTCAACGTGGCGACACTATTATATATGATGAACTTGTTCATGCTAGCCTTCGCGACGGTGCTCGGTTGAGCTTAGCCTCGCGATTTAACTTTCGCCATAATGATTTGAACGATCTTGAAGAGAAGATCAAGCACGCGAAAGGAAATATTTTCGTTGTTGTGGAATCCGTTTACTCCATGGATGGAGACGAGTGCCCGTTGGAGGAATTAGTAGCGATGTCAGAAAAGTATGACTTCACGATCATTCTTGACGAAGCACATAGCACCGGCAGTTATGGTGAAAATGGCAGTGGCCTTGCTGTCTTAAAAAAATTAGAAAAAAGAATTGCAGTTCGAGTCTATACTTTTGGCAAAGCGATGGGCGTGCACGGCGCGTGCGTAGCCGGAGATGAAACGCTCATTAAATATTTAATCAATTTTGCGCGACCATTCATTTACACTACGGCCATGTCACCTCACAGTTTAATTGCCATTGGTTGTGCCTTTGATTTTTTGAAACGCCAGATCGGTTTACAAGAAATACTTCAGTCCAAAATTAAATTGTTCTTGAAAGAGTTCTGGAAAATGAAGTGGGACTATGTAAAAAGCAACAGCGCCATTCAAAATGTGATCATACCTGGCAACAGTAACGTGAAAGAACTCTCGCACTTCTTGCAACACCATAAATTCGATTGCCGCTCGATTCTTTCACCAACTGTAAAAGAGGGGTCAGAACGCATTCGCATCTGTTTGCACACCTATAATTCTGATAAAGAAATCAACGAATTAAATCATGTGCTAAGTGAATTTGAACTATGAACTACTTTGTTACCGCCATTGGTACCGACTGCGGCAAAACATTTTTCTCTGCGATTTTATGTGAGGCCTTAAAAGCTGATTATTGGAAGCCTATTCAGGCGGGCTTGCCTCGCGACGCAGAAACAGTGAAAAGCCTTTTATCAAATTCAGTTTCAAAAATCCAACCGGAGACATTTATTTTGAATACACCGGCATCGCCTCATGCTGCCGCCAAAATAGATGGTGTAAAAATAGAGTTGGAGAATTTTAAATTACCCGAAACAAAAAATAACCTGGTAATTGAAGGAGCTGGCGGTTGCCTTGTACCGATCAACGATAAGGACTATGTAATTGCTCTAGCGGAAAAATTTGATGTAGAAATAATTTTGGTTTCGAATCTTTATTTAGGAAGCATCAACCACACTCTACTCACGGCCCATTATTTAACAGATCAAAAGTTGAAAGTGAAAGGAATTGTTTTCAACGGCACCTCTAATCCTGAAAGTGAAGCTATCATTTTGAAGCATACCGGCTTCCCATGTTTGCTGCGAATTGAACAAGAATCAAAAGTTAATAAAGATGTTGTAGTGAAGTATGCCAGACTTTTAAATGAAAAACTGCAATGAATCTTCAGGAGATAGACAAAAAAAATATCTGGCATCCATTTACATCTTTGGGGAATGGCGTTGAACCACTATTCGTTGAATCTGCCATTGGAGTTTATCTTCATCTTAAAGACGGGCGCAAAATTATTGATGCCGTTTCTTCATGGTGGGTGAATATTCACGGGCACAGTAATCCAGTAATTGCAAATGCAATTGGAGAGCAAGCTAAAAAATTGGAGCATGTGATCTTTGCAGGATTCACACACGAGCCAGCCATTCGTCTTTCAGAAAATTTATTGAGTATCCTTCCAAAAAATCAGTCTAAAATTTTCTTTTCAGATAATGGAAGCACGGCTGTTGAAGTGGCATTGAAGATGGCAATTCAATATTGGCACAACCAGGGCATCAAAAACAAAACGAAAATCATTGCGATTGATGGTGCATATCATGGAGATACCTTTGGCTCAATGTCGGTGGGTGAACGAGGGGCATTCAACAATGCATTCGCGCCGTACTTATTTGATGTTGGCTTCATCGACTTTCCAACCGAACAGAACAAAGAAAAAATTTTAAATGACTTCGAGCAAAAATTATCTACAAACCAAGTTGGTGTTTTCATTTATGAGCCTTTAGTACAAGGAGCAGGGGGCATGCGAATGTATTCCAAAGAAATTTTAGAAAAGTTAGTTTCGATCGCGCAACGTCACGAAGTGATTTGCATTGCCGATGAAGTATTCACGGGCTTTGGCCGCACCGGAAAATTATTCGCGAGTGATCATTTGAATGTTCAACCGGATATTATGGCCATTTCAAAAGGCATCACTGGAGGGTTCTTGCCACTGAGTGTAACCAGCTGTTCTGAAAAAATCTTGAAGGCATATAATTCAGCCGACGCGAGTAAGACCTTTTTTCATGGCCATTCTTATACGGCCAATCCAATTGCTTGTGCAGCTGCCAATGCGAGCTTTGAATTATTGATAAGCAAAGAGTGCCAGCAAAATATCCAACGAATCGCGCAAAGTCATTTGGGTTTCATTTCGAAAAACAAAAGTCTTAAGGCTATAAAAAACATTCGAAGTCTGGGTACTATCCTGGCCATAGAATTACAAACAAACGAGGGAACGTTCTATTTCAACGAAATACGGAGTAAAATCTACTCATTCTTTTTGAACAGAAGCATTTTACTCCGTCCTTTAGGCAACGTGTTCTATGTAGTGCCACCCTACGTCATTACCGAAGAGGAATTGAACTACATTTACGGCACAATTGAAGAATTTCTGAATTCGAATTGATGAGCAAAGATCTCTTCTCCCGTCAAGCCAATCAGTACGCAACCTTTCGGCCCACCTATCCGAAAGAGCTTTACGATTTCATTTTCTCTTACGTCACTTCTTTCACAACGGCATGGGATGTAGGCACGGGCAACGGACAGGTGGCTCGCGATTTATCTAAGCGATTTGAAAAAGTTATTGGAAGCGACATCAGCGCTAAGCAATTAGACAATGCATATCAGGCTGAAAACATTTTCTATTTTCAAACAGGTGAGACCATTTTGTTTTCAGGTAGACGCTTCGACTTGATTTGTGTGGCACAGGCGATTCATTGGTTTGATCGTGAAAAATTCTATAGCGAAGTAAAACGAGTAGGTAAACCAAATTCAATCATTGCTGTGTGGGGCTATGGTTTATTGAGCGTCAATTCAGAAATTGATATCCTCGTGAAAGATTTCTATGTAAATATCATTGGCCCTTACTGGGATAGTGCACGAAAGCTGGTGGATGAAGAATATAAAACAATTTCCTTTCCGTTTTCTGAAATTCAAACGCCCCAATTTGCCTTTTCTTTTTATTGGACGTTAGCTGAATTTCAGGGCTATCTCAATACCTGGTCATCGGTGCAGAAATACATCGAGGAAAATAATTCAAATCCTGTCGAGGATTTAATTACTAAGATCCAACCGTTATGGGGATTAGAGAAAATGGAAATTAAGTTTCCTCTATTTCTGAGATTGGGGAAAGTAGTTTAATTATTTCTTTTTTATCAACGCCATATAAAATCCATCAAAGCCTTCTGATGGCAACAACGTTTTTTGATCTACCAGTTCAAACTTATCTCCCTTTTCGGAAAGAAATTTTTCAACCTGCTTTTCATTTTCTGAAGGCAGGACACTGCATGTGGCATAAACCATCATACCACCTGGCTTCACGATTACGCTATACTCATTTATAATTTTTTGTTGTGCTAGTTGTACCTTCTCAATGGATTCAAGAGATAACTTCCATTTCGCATCCGGGTTTCTTTTTAGAACACCGAGCCCGGAGCAAGGCACATCAAGCAAGAGGCGGTCAGCCGAATTCTCTTGTCTCTTAATTGTTTTCGATGATTCAATAACTCGGGTCTCAATATTAGAAGCACCTGCTCTTCGCGCCCGTTTTTTTAGTTCTTCAAGCTTCCATGCTTCTGTATCCATCGCAATGATGCGGCCTTTGTTTTGCATCAATGCCGCCAGGTGTAACGTTTTTCCACCACCACCAGCACATGCATCCACCACGCGCATTCCCGGTTCAACTCGAAGAAATGGTGCAATCAGTTGTGATCCCGCATCTTGCACTTCGAATAATCCATCCTTGAATTGCTGGCGTGTGAAAATATTTTGTCGTTCTTCAAGCAACAAAGCATCTTGAAAGTCGGGTGAAGTTGTAGTAAAAATTTCATCACTGTCGGCGAGTTGACGTTGCAATTCACTGCGTGATACTTTTATGGTGTTTACCCTCAATACAACTTTTGCCTGTTCATTGAGTGAATGAAGTTCTTCATCCCATTTTTTTCCAAGTTCCTTTTCTCCCAATTCATCCAACCAATCCGGTATTGACTCGGCGATCTTTCGATCATTCTTTATCTCTTCAAATGTTTTATACAAATAATCTTTATCGATTCTCATCTCAGGCCAATCCGGCAGTCGGATGTCATTCCAAACGCACCAAACCGAAAGTAATTTCCAAAAATCGTTTTCACGGGCATTGGCTAGCTTACCAAACAAGCGGTACCAACGAACTATGTCATAGGTGGTTTCGGCAATGAATCGTCTGTCGCGAGCTCCCCATTTTGGATTTTGCTTTAACAATTTTTCAATAGCTTTATCCGCATACCTGTTTTCGATGAATATCTCTTCAAGAACACGAACCACAGCTTCACACAAATTGCGATAGAGTTTCATGTGTTAATAATGTTTTTTGAGGTCACATGGAATGGGTATTTCACGGATTTGTAATTTTTGTTGAAATTTAGACACTAATTATCGATAAGTATCATTGAATACATTCATCATGAAAAATAAAATTGTTCTGATTGTTTTATTCGTCATTCCATTCATCGCTAACGCACAATTTGGCGGCCTTATAAAAAAAGGTTTGAAAAAAGGAGCGGAGAAAGGAAAAGATTTAGCAACTAATGCAAACGACAAAGCCCGCGATCGGCTCGACTCAACTGACTTCAACTATGCTATCTCAGTTATCGATAATTCTGGGATGATGGATATTCGTGATGTGGGAGAGAGCTTCACGAAGACAGCCGATTTTGCATCCAATAACTTCTTAAAAGATCAATCGAAAGTTACTCCGGCTCAAAAGAGTCGCAACACACTCGATGTTGCTGAGAAGTTTTACGAGACCAGGCATTACAAAACAGCCGAACTTAATTTTTTAGATGCAAAACTTTCCTACGAAACTAACAACATCACCGACAATATCAATTATAGTAAAGTGTACGCCGATTTAGGTCTTCTCTATGCTACGATGGGTCGCTTCAATACAGCAAAGCAATATACTAGTGAAGCACTCTCTATGCGCGAAAAATCATTGGGCAAAAGTAGCAAAGCCTATGCGTCGTCTCTTAACAATAGTGCAGTCCTTTTTCAGGAAATGGCACAATACAATGAAGCCGAACAATATTTTAAAGATGCACTTGCTATCGTTAAACAAGCGCTGGGAGAGCAGAGTCAAGAGTATGCTATAGTACTCAACAATCAAGCGATCTTCTTTTCAAAGATTGGTCGCTATGACCAAGCAGTAGAAAAACTCAAATCAGCGATTGCTATCCTTGAGCAGCAACAAAAAAATGATCTTCGCAACACCGTCGGTTTTCAATCCAATCTGGCGTTGCTTTATCAAAAAACAGGAAAGTTAACGGAAGCTGAAGCTATCTATTTGAAACTGGAGAAAGCCTTGAAGGCTCAAGGCAACAATCCCTTTTACGCTGGCGTGCTAGATAATCTGGCGTTGCTTTATATTCAAATGAACAAGCTCGATAAAGTAGAGGGGTATTTTAAACAATCAGCTCAAGTTTATAAAGATCGATTTGGCGCTCAGAATCCGAATTACGCCAAGGTGCTCAATGACTTGGGCAACTTTTATCGCATGCAAGGAAAGTTTACTGAAGCAGAACAAACATTGACTGAATCTCTAAGCATTCGGGCGAGTGCGTTAGACACCAATCACCCTGACTATGTAAAATCAGAAGAAGATTTAGGAATTCTTTATTGGAAAAAAGGAGATACACAGAAAGCTTACAACAATCTCCAATCGGCGATGAACAAGTCGCTGGATTTTATCAGCCGATATTTTCCTCCGATGAGCGAAGCGGAGAAAACAAAGTACTGGGATATTTTACAACCCAGGTTTCAACGATTCTATAATTATTGTCTGGACGCGCAGGCGGCAAATCCTGCAATTGTTGAGGATATGTACAACTATCAAATAGTCACAAAAGGATTATTGCTCAACTCGACTAATAAAATCAAGATGGCAATTTTCTCGAGTGGCAATGCGGATCTCATTAAAGATTACATCAATTGGCTGGATAAAAAGGAAGCATTGGCGAGATATTATTCATTATCAAAAGAAGATTTAAAAAATCAGAAAATAGATTTAGCGAGTCTTGAACAAGAAGCCAACGACATGGAGCGTTCTCTGTCACAACGTTCTTCAGATTTCTCTCAAGGCTACTCAGCAGAGAAAATCAGTCACCAGAATATTTCCACAGTACTCGGAGATACAGAAGCTATTGTGGAGTTTATTCGCATTCGCACGTTCGACAAAGATTTTACAAGTGATTCAAAATATGCAGCATTAATGCTTGCAAAAAATGCACAACCCAAGTTGGTTGTTCTGGACAATGGAAATCAGTTGGAAACACGTTATGCTAAGTTCTATCGTAATGCTGTCCAACAGAAAGTCGCAGATCAATATTCATACGATCAATTTTGGGCGAGAATCGAACCATCTCTGGCAGGCAAGAAAACAATTTACATTTCTCCTGATGGTGTTTACAATCAAATCAACTTAAACACATTAAAGAAAACCGGAGGTGATTTCGTCATCAGTAAATTTGATTTAGCTATCATTGGTAATTCCAAAGATTTGATTGGATTGAAATCTGCGAAAGCATCCACAAAAAAAGATGCTTTCTTGTTGGGCTTCCCGAATTATGGTGGAACATCAGTAGCATCCTTGCCCGGTACCAAAGTTGAAGTGGAGGGGATTTCGAAAATTTTAAAAACGACGGGGTATCAAGTTTCCTTATCAGAACAAAACGAAGCAACAGAATCAAAAATAAAATCGGTGAAAGGCTCAGCTTTAGTTCATATCGCCACGCACGGATATTTTTTACAAGACGCTGAAAGTGGTGCAGTGGGAGTCGATTCCGAGAACGCTAAAAATAATCCATTGCTTCGCTCAGGGCTTTTACTTGCAGGCGCAGCCAAGACAATGTCAGGCGAAGTATTGCCCAATCTTGAAAGCAACGACAACGGAGTGCTTACTGCCTACGAAGCAATGAACTTAAATCTCAATGGAACAGATCTAATTGTGTTGAGTGCTTGCGAGACCGGACTTGGAGATGTTCGAGCGGGTGAAGGAGTTTATGGATTACAGCGCGCCTTCATTGTTGCCGGTGCGAAAGCGATGGTAATGAGTTTGTGGAAAGTAGACGATGCGGCCACACAAGCATTGATGACAAATTTTTACACCAACCTTTCAAAAGGAGGAAGCAAATTGAAAGCCTTCAAGCAGGCACAACAGCAGTTGATGCTCAAATACAAAGACCCATATTATTGGGGAGCGTTTGTTATGGTGGGGATGTGAGTTTGCAGACGCAATCCGTAAGTTGCTAGACACAAGACAGGCCAAAATAGCTTCAGTATATCGATGGTTAGTTGCCCTGCCGCAGTACCGCCCGCGCGTTTTTCTTCTCAAACCTAATTTTACGATCTATAATTCTGTTTCTTTTTAAAACGAATTGTTTGTCTTTAAATACGCTGCCAACTTTGTCAGGATAAAGTCTCACCTTGATGATCCTCCTGGCCTTATCAATTCTAGTGTATTTAAATGGTCGATATCCGTAAAAATGAAATTCAAGTGTGTCATTCCAAACGGTAGACCAACGAAGAGTCTTCATTGATTGATGTAATCGAAATATTTCAGTATTGTCTGGAGACCTTCCATTTAGAACATTCACAGTGTCACCGAAGATGTCATAGAATGTGAATGTCCAATAGCTCCGCGGTGTCCACATTTCACCAAATTGGTTTTTTGTCGTATCTATCTTGGTTAAGTCTTCTTTTGATTCAATTATCTCGGGATCCTTACTTGTCAATGGCTCATTCGAACTAGTGAGGGTTAGTTTGTTTTTCCTAATAGTCCAAGTTCCAGATGTTACAAAGTAATAATCTTCAGGATGCTCGAATGAATGGAGATATGGATTGGGGTTAATCTTTGTAAACTCAAACGTCCCGTCATCTTTTATATCAATTGATGTCTTTGGAAAATGTCGGAGTTCATAATGGCCAGCGCTCTCTGTCGGACGACATGAGAAGAGGGCGCTGATTAATCCAATTGGTAATAGATAGGAGAAATGAAATGTTGGCTTTATGCACTTCATGGAACCATGATTTAGATGATTGTATAATGAAATAGGTTGATTGATTCCATAAGACTGAGGAGAATTTATTTAGAAAGGCGGTAACCACATATCTACAAACAAAAAAGCCCCGACAATTTCTTATCGAGGCTTAATTTAAAAAAGTAGGGCAACGACTTACTCTCCCGGGTTTTACCCTAGTACCATCAGCGCTGGTGGTCTTAACTGCTCTGTTCGGAATGGGAAGAGGTGGTCCCCACCGCCATAGTCGCCTTAAGTTCTTTCCTGATTCTTCTAATCAGGATAATATCGTTGACACACCGGAGAAATATTTTTGAGTATTGAAGTTTGCAGTAATGTGCAACAAGCACATGGGTGAAATTGTTTTGATCATTGAAGATCATCTTCTGAAGCGTTTGGGCCATTAGTACTGCTCGGCTTTGCCA
>DASYTA010000456.1:0-6574 GCA_036002745.1 Cyclobacteriaceae bacterium
TAAATCGAAAGCGCTTGATATTCTTGTTCAAGCTTTTGACAGCAACCCAAGCGTGAATCACGTGGTAAAGCAGGACAACAGAAGAGAGCAGCGAATTCGCGAGCTTATGAATTATTCATTCAAGGTATGCAGTGCCTTTGGTGAAGCGTGGATGTCAGATGATGAACAAGCTTGTGCTTTAGTTCTCCACCCCGATAAAAAACGTTTGACTTTAAATGCAATCGGCTGGGATCTTCAACTTTGCCTTTCTTGCATTGGACTAAACCGAGTAAACATAGTGCTCAAACGAGAATCAACAATTAAAGCATTCCACCCTAAAGAACCCATCTCTTATCTTTGGTTTATTGGGGTCAATCCATCGGTTCACAATAAAGGCATTGGTAGCAACTTATTAAAGGAAGTTATTCATCAATCCGAAACCGTAAGAAGACCTATCTATCTTGAAACATCTGTTGAGTCCAACGCAGTGTGGTATCAAAAGTATGGTTTTGAAATCTACCAGAGGTTAGATATGGGCTATACACTGAACATGCTTCGGAAGATATGAAGACATGAAAGAAATCTACCCAACGAAAGCAGAAGGCAACCGACTTGCAATCGTTGCATATGATATTCATCTCAATTAAATTGGCTGAATTAACCTTAACCTAAAATAAAAAAACATGCACGATCTCTTTTTAGTAATTCACTTTATTGGTTTGGCAATGGCAGTGGGTACAGGTTTCGCAAATCTTTTCTTAGCTGCCGCCGCTGCAAAGCTTGAACCTGCCGAACGAGGCAGCTTCATGGCCAAGACCTCGGTATTAGTGAGAATGGGGCACACCGGATTAGGCTTACTCATCTTATCTGGTTTGTATCTGATGACGCCTTACTGGGGTGTACTTTCAGAAATGCCAACCCTTATTACCAAGCTTGCACTCGTTGTTGTTCAGATAATTTTGATCACCGTGATTTCTATTTTGGTGAGCAAGGCGAAAAAAGAAAACAATCTCGGCTCACTTTTAAAACTGAAGCCGTTTGGTATGATCATCTTTTTCACCGGTATTACTATTGTTATACTTGCCGTGCTAACGTTTCATTAAGCCTGTCGGAGTAACAAGGTGTTAACTTAAGCCGTTTTTCACTCATGAACCCTCGATTGTTGATTTCAAATATTTCGCGGCATGTTGCACTAAATACTGAAGAGACAACATTTTTTGTTTCACTCCTGAAGCCGTTGACTTTAAAGGCGGGTGGGTTTTTGGTTCGTGAAGGTGATATTTGTAAATACGAATCGTTTGTAACGAGAGGATGCTTAAAAGCCTACTATGAAGACGATAATGGGATTGAGCATGTGCAGGATTTCTTGGTTGAAGAGTGGTGGGCCGATGATCTCTACAGTTTTTTAACACAAACACCTTCAAAGTCGAGCGTCAAGGCGATTGAAGACACAGACCTGTTACAAATCAGCAAAGAGGATTTAGAAATGCTTTATCAAAAGGTTCCAAAGTTTGAGCGCTTTTTCAGGCTTCTTTTTCAAAAGGCTTACATCAGTCAGCGTGACCAGATTAATCAAATGCTTTCGGTGCCAGCCGAAGAACGCTATGTTCAATTTCTCAAACGGAAACCCTACGCCTTAAAACGATTTACGCAAAAAGACATCGCTTCTTACCTGGGAGTTACTCCCCAATTCTTCAGTACTTTAAAGAAAAAGATAGATCAGGTTAATGTAGATTAACTTTCTTTTCAGAAGCATTTGGTTGTTTTGTCGCATCACCAAATCATTCGCGTATGAAAAAAGTATTGGTAGCCTTACTTGGCTTGTTGGTATTTACATCAATCGATAAAGAAACAAAAATGCAATTGGAGCGTGCAGAAAAAATATCGGCTCAATTATTCGAAGCCATAGAAAAAAATAATCTCATTATTCCTGGAAAATCGGAGAAGCAGTTGAATGAGGAAGTGGAAAGGTTAGCGCTCGAGAAATTTGGCATTAAAAAGCATTGGCACAAGAAGATTGTACGAAGCGGTAAAAACACAATGTCTATCTATGGGGATAATCCGCCTGATCGGGTGTTACAGGAAGACGACATTGTTTTTGTTGACTATGGAATCATTGCCGATGGTTGGGAATCGGACTACGCACGTACGTACTTACTTGGCAGCGATCCAAAAAAAATAAAAATAAAAAAAGATGTCGAGAAGGCATGGTATGAAACGCAAGCTTGGTATCGGAAGCAAACAAAATTAAAAGCATCTGACTTCTTTAACTATGTTGTTAATAAAGCGAAAGAATATGGCTACACCTATGGAGGGGAGATTGCGGGGCACATTGTAGGAGAATATCCACATGAACAGCCGGTTGATCCCAAAAGTTTTGATTTGGATGTTCATCCCAGTAATCACAACGATATGTTTTTACTTGATGCCAAGGGAAATGAAAGGCACTGGATTTTGGAAATGCATTTTGTAGATAAAGAAAATAACATCGCTGCCTACATGGAGCAGCTTCTTTAACATGGCGAAAGGCAAACCTGCTTTGTTGCTAATCGACCTTCAAAAAGGTTTTGATAATGTTGATTATTGGGGTGGTCAGCGTAACAATGTAAGTGCGGAGGAGAATGCCGGCAGGATTTTGAGACTTGCGAGAGGAGTTGGCCTGCCGGTTTTTCATATTCAGCATTGCTCTACCCTACTTATTTCGCCACTGCATGAGTTGAAGTATGGCAATACTTTTAAAGATGAGGTACTGCCTTTAGATCATGAGGTGATCATAAAGAAGAATGTAAACAGCGCATTCATTGGCACAGACCTAAAAGAACAACTGGCTAGGATAGGTATTAACAAACTCATTATTATGGGTTTGACGACAGATCATTGCGTGTCGACTACAACGAGAATGGCTGGAAATTTTGGATATGAAACTTATCTCGTTGAAGATGCAACTGCCACCTTTAATAAGAAAGGATTTAACGGAAAGAATTTCAGTGCAGAGCTAATTCACGAAACTGCCATTGCCAGTTTGAAAGATGAGTTTGCTACAATTATAAGCACAGACTTTTTGATGAAAAATATCTCATCAATATAGGTCGATTATTGTCTACGCCATTTGAGTTTCTATATTTTTGAACCATTGATAAGCGGACTCTTTATCGTTAAAAGTTTCTAGGAATAGTTTTTTATCCTTGTACTTCGCTTGCATGCTGTTCTTGAACTTCTCCATCGCATACTTTGCAAACACATCTGTACCGATAATCACAGCATGAGACTTTACTCCTGCCCTTAGAAACAGCATGTCATTCCATGATCTCTCCAGCCAACCCTGGCTTTCGAGAGAAAGCACACCAAGTAGTCGCGTATCGCCTAACCAGTGAAGTGGTGAAATTTCCTTTTTATAGATCTGGTATTGATCAAAAACTTTAGTGAGCCCGTTTTTAAATTGATCGTGGGTGGGCTTGTCTGTCCAAACATGAAATAAAATTTTCGAGTCGCTGTCGAGAAAACATTCGAGAACAGGTTCTTTGAACAAAGATTTCATAGGTGATTTTTTAAAACAATTTAAACAATGCTTTAATAATTACCGATGAAATTCTATCAAAATATTACACTCTGTAGGAACCACAAGAGCATGCAGTTAAGGAGGGAAACCAGAGTCACTTAATTTTTTCTTTATTCTCGAAATCTTTTCCTTATTTCGCGGTTTCATTTTTGAATTAATCGAATAAGTGCGATGGATGTAAGAAAGCATTATGCCTCGGCGGTGGCGGCCTTTTTAATTTGGGGGTTTTTTCCCCTTGTGTTGCGCAGCGTTAACACTCACCCTGCCGGTGAGATTTTGTATTTCAGGATTTTGTTTTCACTAGTTGCGCTAATTGTCATTCTTTTCGGGTTTATGCGCGATCGTAGAAAAGAAAATCTAGCGCTATTCAAATCAATCACCCCACAAGCGAGGCGCACCGTTATCGTTTTGACATTATCAGGCGGAGCACTTCTCACGATCAACTGGCTGGTGTTCATTTATGTTGTCAATGAAATCAATATCAAGACAGCTTCTTTTTCATACTTGATTTGCCCGGTAGTGACAGCTGTATTAGGATATGTGTTGTTGAAAGAACGAATGGCATTCATCCAATGGCTTGCCATCGCACTTTGCGCGATTAGTTGCCTGCTGATGGGAATCAATAATATTTCCGAGCTAGGTTATAGTCTTCTCATCGCTTTCTCCTACGCACTCTATTTAATATCGCAGAGAAAAAATCAGGGATTCAACCGTATGATTGTGCTTGGTGTTCAAGTATTGTTCGCATTCATCATTATGAATCTTTTTTTCAATCAACTAGTCGGTACGATTGTGATCGATACGCGGTTCTATATAATCGTATTGTGCATTGCACTTGTCTTTACCGTGTTGCCCCTTTTTCTCAACCTGTATGCTCTGAATAAAATTAACGCAGCAACGATTGGCATTCTCATGTATCTCAATCCACTGATCAATTTTACCACAGCCTTTTTAGTTTTTGATGAGAGTGCCTCCCAAATTCAAGTTATAGGTTATGGAATAATCGCCGTTGCGTTGATACTTTTTAACTATCCCGTTTTGAAACGAATCTCCAGCAGTAAGGCCGTAGATGCCTAATTGCAAAATCGCGCTAAGACGATCGAACCAAACTTATAACCTCAAATTCATTTCTCACGTATAGAACCTGAAAACAGACTTCTATGAAACCCACCAACTTATTCCTCCTACTCCTTTTGGCTTTTTCAATCTCTACATTTGCTCAAACAGAAAAGAAATCAATTTCACTTAAGAATGATAAGAGCATTACACAGGTTCAAGTGAATGCGAGCGAAGAAAATTATAAAGGAAAAAATGCGCTAAAAGTATCAGGCAAGGGCAGCGATTCAGAAGAACAGTTTGTAAAAATCAATAACCTAGATTTCAAAGATGGGATTATTGATGTTGAGCTTTCCGGAAATCCGGGAGAAGGGGCATCAGGTCAAGCTCGAGGATTCGTAGGCATTGCATTCCGCATTAATGATGATAATTCGAAATTCGAATGCTTTTACCTCCGCCCTACTAATGGCCGCGCTGATGATCAGCTTCGCAGAAATCATTCCACCCAATACATTTCTTTTCCTGATTTTCCGTGGCACAAATTGCGCGAACAATTTCCAGGAAAATATGAATCGTATGTTGATCTCGAACCGGGCGAATGGACAAAAGTACGTATTGAAGTAAGGGGAGATAAAGCAAAACTATTTGTACACAATCAACCACAGCCTGTTCTTATCATCAACGATTTGAAGTTGGGGACAGATGCCCATGGTAGCATTGGGCTTTGGATCGGTCCTGGTACCGATGCTCGTTTTACGAATTTGTCTGTTACAAAATAACTTTTGCAGGCTAAAAGTCAGTCTGAAATGTTAAAAATATTTCCGAACTGAGACGCTCAATTAACATCAGCACCAAAAAATTCTGAAGTATGCTTGTGATGTGGATTGCCCTTGCACGAGATAGAAGCACCGAAATTAGCAGACGCGTTTAGTTCCTTTTCTGCAAAAACTTTAACGTCAGCGCCCATGGATGCGCTTGCACTCACTTCCTGGCATTTCAATTCAAAGGCGTCAACCTCGCTGCCCATCTTTGCTTTGATTTTAACTTCATCGGCTGTGCCACTTAGCTCCACTTCGCTGCCCATGGATGACTCAAGATAAAGTTCGTGCACCTGAAGCTGAAGCCGAACATCCGAACCCATCTGACTGATAAGCGTGAGACTTGGTGACGCAATCGCATTAGCAGCGCGTAATGAAGCACCTCCTTTAATTTCAATATGTTCCAACGAAGTGTAATAAATTGTAACAATCGCATAATCACGATTTCCTCTACGATCGGAATCGTCCATGAAATCAAAGAAACCTTTATTTTTGATTTTGATCAGTAGTTCGTCATTGTTGCACTTGGCGATCACATCACCGGCATCAAGTCCATGGTAATCAATCTCTGCACGGCATGTTTGCGATTTAATCAGTTTCACTTTGAAAGGCCCAAAAACATTGATATCAGTAAACTGAGAAGCCTTGATTTCGTGGGTTTGCGCATTAGCAAAGGTTAAAGCCGTTAGTAAAAGAAGCAAGGTAAAGAGGCGCATAGGAGTGTGTTTCTTGCTAAGACGCAGGAAATAATGCTAAGGTTGCATGAAATTAAAACTCCATTTTGCTAATTTCATAATGTTATAACCTAACGCCCTTAAACCTAAACCTTCGATACTTATGGAAATACTTCTCTTCGTCCTGTTCATCGCGGTATTTGTTTTTGTCACTGTAATGAACAAAAAAAATCGAGCTCAGAAGATAGCACAGCAGGCAAAAAACAAAACAGATGCGCAAGCTCTTAACATGGATGTCAACTCGAGCTTTACGTCCTCTAACAAATACAACTTCTTGGCTGAAGAAGACTATTCGGGAACTACAGGAGATATCCAGTGGACGCTAGTATCAAAAGAAATTGAGTTTAACAACAACAATCATCATAGTCGCACCAGAAAACGAACCACGATATGGAATACATTGGACGTAAAAATGCAAGAGGGTAAAT
>DASYTA010000457.1:0-1993 GCA_036002745.1 Cyclobacteriaceae bacterium
CCTGGTTCATATTGATAGCCTTTTACAATATCTTCGTTACGCAGTGGTTTACCTGTAACCTTATCTTTTTTTTCATAACTGACCGGGTTGTGATCTTCACGGGTTAGCAAATTAAAACTGATGGTTTGCCCTGTGTCAATGGCATTGTAAACCCGAACAGGAATTGTGACCAACGAAAACTGGATGTGCCCCTTCCAAATCGCTCTCATGGCTGAAATATGATTAGTTTAAAAAATTAAGTATCAAATGCTAAAATATTGATAATGAACAAATTTTACAAGGTATTTGATGTTGGATAGGGCGCTATGAATATTTTTACCTTCGCATTAAGTAATAGACGTGCGTAGCACCTTGACAGCCAACGTGATTTCAAAGACAGGCTGAATTGTTAAGAAATGAGAGAATTTAGATTCTACGATGTAGGAGTGGAAATCTCAGATTGGAAAAAAGTAGCGAGGAGCAGAGTTGAACTGCCGTCCGCCAACTGGCGGATATGAATCAGATACTCTTATTTTGATTTTTCTATCAACTCCCAGATAAATCTTCTCCCTTTAGCTGATTTCAACTCTTTTTCTCTTCTTATTGCATCAGCTTTGGCTGCAAACTCTTCTCTGTACATTAAACTCCAAGGACGAAATTTTAATGTATATCCTTTCTTGCCTAATGAATTGTGCGACAGCATTCTCTCATCCAGATTAGAAGTATATCCAATATAGATTTTGTTGAATGAAGCACTGTATAAAACATACACAGTAAACATAAAAAAAGCAGCTGTTTAGCTGCTTCCTGTAGCGAGGAGCAGAGTTGAACTGCCGACCTTCGGGTTATGAATCCGATGCTCTAACCAGCTGAGCTACCTCGCCATTTTCGTATTCGGACTAAGGATCCGATTCCGTAAACTCTCTTTCTGGAAAAAAGAGGCGCAAACATACAAACTTTTGATCGATTCAACTATCATAAAATCTCATCAAAAAAGATTTATTTGTCGGTAACGAAAAATCGTTATAAATTATAAACGAAACAGAGGATGTTGTATGGCTACGGCAACGAAAAATTTGTTCACCTCAGACTACGAGATTCATGCATCCCTGAAAATGCTCTATCCTTACATCCAAACTGCAAGTGGCCTTGCAGAGTGGTTTGCCGATAACGTAACAATAAGTCCTGAAAAAGTTTTCACATTCGTTTGGGATAACGAAAATCACAAAGCAACACTTGCTGCACATCGCACCAATCATTTTGCTCGTTTTGAATATTTACCTGAATCCAAAGCCGACGAAAAAGATCCCTCCTATTTTGAGTTGCGACTTGAAGTAAACGAATTCACACAAACTACTTTTTTAAAAGTGAGTGACTACTCCGATTTTGATGATATGGAAGAGTTACAAGATTTGTGGGATGGCCTTGTGGAAAACTTAAGAAAAGTTGTTGGCGGATAAATTTGCCACAGCGATTCACTTGCCCTAATTTTCGCCTTTTAAAAAATACATGCTTTCTACTATTAATCCTGCCGAAACACCAGCGTGGCAAAAGCTCACCGCATTATTCATGAATCTTCAAGCTGTTCACTTGCGTGAACTATTTGATGAAGATCCACAACGATTTCAAAAATTCAGTCTTCAATTTGAAGATATACTGATTGACTATTCAAAGAATACAATTACTAAAGAGGTAATCAATCAGTTGATTGAACTGGCGAATGAAACCGAATTGCCCGAAGCCATCAAAGCTATGTTCGATGGAGTTCCTATCAATCAAACAGAGCATCGAGCCGTTCTTCACACTGCACTTCGCAATCGTTCCAACTCTCCGGTTCTTGCAGATGGAAAAGACGTGATGCCGGAAGTAAACAAAGTGTTGGAGCAGATGAAGAGCTTTTCTCAACAGTTGATTAGTGGTCAATGGAAAGGATATACAGGAAAAGCAATTACTGATATAGTGAATATTGGAATTGGTGGTTCCGATCTTGGCCCATTGATGGTAACTGAGGCGC
>DASYTA010000458.1:0-2988 GCA_036002745.1 Cyclobacteriaceae bacterium
ACGAAGCACTGAGGTTAGCCTGTCGACTACAGAGCGATCTCCTTTAAGATTATAAAAGCCTGCAATTCCACACATAGACTTTTTGCTTCAGCTACGATTCCTTTTGTGGCTCCGATGAAGAGTAGTGTTCATAATTGATATAGACATCACCCCATCCTTTAACTGTTTGTGAATTGTTTTTCAAGAACTGATGAAACTCACTCAAGCTCATCCACTTTTCAGAAACGAATTTCATTGTCTCTCCACTTGAAATATTTATTAAAAACTCACCTTTTTTAGCCAGAATATTCAATATATCCATTAATTCCTTTTCAAATTCAGGTAATGTGTATTCAAATGAAAGATACGGAACGCTTTTGCTGAGTCCTTTTATTACTTCAATTTCATACCCCTCGGTATCAATCTTGATAAATTTTGGAATACCATACTTTCTCATAAGTTCATCTAATGTTAAGACCTTTACTCTAATACTGTTCGAAGACCACGTGTCTTTTTCAAATCGTCCACTTTCAGTTGTACGCTTAATGAAGTCAGAAGAAAGCGTTGATAACACATTTACTTTTCCAATAAATAAATCCGACTCACCATTTTCCGAACTCAAGCATAAGTTCTCTAAGTGAATTTTATCACCATACTTATGTTTTAGATAGCGACAACAATCGGGCAGAGGCTCAACAGCTACAACTTTGCAAGATAAATGTAAAAGCGGTGGGATTCGGCTTCCGTAGTTAGATCCAACATCAAACACTAAATCACCTGCAGATAAGAAAGATTTGTAAAAGTTTACCCTTCGCTCAATTATCTCTTCACTTTCTTGATAGCTAACTCCTCTTATTTCATTGAATTTGTCAATGATCCAATATGGAAGAAGCTTACCCAGTATATCTTTAAATCGAGCCATCCTAGCTGGTTTTAGCATTCTTGATTTTCCTCTTGAATCGAACCCAACACCGTTTCAATAAAGAAACCAGCAGACCATACGAGAATTCGAACCTGTTTTGTGTATAGAACCCATAATCCGAAAAAAAGAAAGTCTCAACTTTTTTATTTATCAATTGATCATTGAACAGGAATCTATTTTTTCTATTCATGAAATGATAAATGTATATTTCTTTCGTTCCTGTTTCAATAAACAATTTACCTCGATCAAAAATAATTTTAGTTCCTCTGCTAAAATTTTCAGTGATCAATTCTTTCATAAATATTTTTAAATCAAGTTTTTGTACCAACTGTTCGTCCTTAAGCAAGTGAGTCATCGAATGCACCTCCGCTTTGCAATCCCAAATATCTTTCCCCGCCCATAATTGCCTTATTACATCACCAGCTTCATCGAATCCAATATAATCTTGCCTGAGAAATACATTTTTCCAAGTAGGGCTGATGGTAAAAAACGAATTTACTTTATTTAAATTTCTAAAAATTTGAAATGGGCCAGACGCATACAATTCCTGAACACAAAAAATATCAAATCTTTGATATTCATGCTTCGAGAGCAAACTTTGAATATCACCAAAGATCATATCAAAGTCGCAGTGTCCCCAGTAGCCATACTCGTGAAGATAATCTTCAAACAATAAACCATACATTGGTTTTAAATCGCATAGTTTATATCCATTCGTTATTGACGTCTTAATTTTTAGCTTTTTAAAACACAAGTTGTTAAATGCGAGAATATCCATTTTCTCGACAAAAACATTGGTCACATATGAATCAGGTTTTATAGATTGATCTGTGAAAAAAATAAAATCTATTGTTGGTGAGAGGCGACTGGCTGTCAGGATGAAAAAATCGAAATAGCCAGGAATCTCCCCAAAATGAGGAATGATAAAACAAATTTTATTTTTTTTATGAGAGCTCATCTTTCACTAATTCCAACAAAGCCTCCTCAATTCTCATCGGTGACATGTAAAAACCACCCGAATACAATGCTTTACCTCGTTCGCCTATTATTGCACTGTATTGAAAACCAAGCATCTTTGCAAGCATAATGTAATGATAAGGCAGGTAGCCTTGATCAGGAGGAGGAAATACCTCCAAAAGACGACAATTACCAATTCTAAAAATCATATTGGTAAGTCCTGCTCCGTGTATTCCAACTAAAAATTCTGTATCAAAAAATATTTTCTTCTGCTCTTCGGGTGTAAAATCATCTGTGTCGATGATTTCAAATCCGAATTTTTTTAAGATCAATTCAATCTCATCAACGTTTTCAATAAAACGGAGACGAGACTTCTTTCTGGTAAGAAATATTCTGCGGTGCTGATCGGAGGCTTTTTTGTTAACAACTGGTGCAAAAATTGAATTCCATAATTTTATTTGGTGCGTTAGCGGTTTGCAAAAAATACTGGATTCGCATTCAATGTATTGTCGATCCTGAATTATCCATTGAAGCGATTGAAGAAGCTCCGAATTTTTAAAGTAAAATTGAAAATATTCTTTATCCCAGAGTTTTTTTGAAATGATTAGTGGCACAGTTCTAATTTCAATATTTTGTTGCTGTAGGAAAAAGATTTTGCACAATACATCATTGTAAAAATGGAAATAATTCTCTTCCCCCGTATCACGAAGAGAGAGCGCCCTTTTCGCCCTTATCACATTCGTTCTTCGCCAAAATTTGTAGAGGTTGGGCTTTGGTTGAAACCATGTGCGACTCATTGCCAGCGAGGAATAAACCAACTGATTGTACTTTACAATAGCCCAGCCAAACTCTGGCTCAATACAACAAGGCTCATTAATTTCTAGTATAAATTCCGTCTCTCTCCAAGTCCTCCAGCTTTTCATAAAGTTTAAAACTTCATTTGGCATAGTTCCTGCGCCCATTTCAACGTCTTTGAATGGCTGCGTCTCACTATATAAAATAAACTGATCCTTAGGAGTTTTAAACTCAGAAAACAACAATTTATCAACTGTTCGAATTTTGAGCTTGTTATAAATAAGGAAAGCATCCTTTAACAAAGTGGCTGGTAGAATTTTTTTTAACGTTCTTAT
>DASYTA010000459.1:0-8101 GCA_036002745.1 Cyclobacteriaceae bacterium
CCAATTCTCCAGGTTTAAAATCATTTCTGAATAACCTTGAGTTTGGTTAGTAGGAGCGAATGGATGAATTTGTCCAAGCTCTGGCCATGTTACGGGAATCATTTCGGTGGTGGCATTCAACTTCATTGTGCATGAGCCTAATGAAATCATGGAGTGCACCATCGATAGATCTTTGTTCTCCAATCGTTTGATGTAACGCAACATTTCATGCTCTGAATGATGCGTATTGAAAACAGGATGCGTGAGATATGCAGATTGACGAATTAAATTTTCAGGCCAAGAGAGTTTGTTCGAAGATTGAGAAGCTGGGCCCGAAGTTTTGTTAAATGCTTTGCTGAAAATTTCAGTGATCGAGGTAACTGTTTCAATTGATGAAGTTTCATCTAACGAAATTCCAATTTCAGTTTTTGAAAAGTACCGGAAGTTTACTTCTTGCTTTTCTGCAGCTTGGCGAAGCTTGTCAGAATCAGCCACTGTTACTTTAAGAGTATCAAAATAATTTGTGTTCAATTGCTGAAAGCCCATTACTGTAAGAGATGACTCAAGGCTCTTCGCTAAACCATGAATTCGTCCGGCAATTTTTTTCAAACCTTCCGGCCCGTGATAAACTGCATACATGCTCGCCATCACCGAAAGTAGTACCTGTGCGGTGCAGATGTTCGAAGTTGCTTTCTCTCTGCGAATATGTTGTTCGCGTGTTTGCAATGCCATGCGATAAGCAGAGTTCCCGCTAGCATCCACCGATACGCCAATGATACGTCCTGGCATTTGGCGTTTGAATTCATCTTTGGTTGCGAAGAAAGCAGCATGTGGCCCGCCAAATCCCATTGGCACTCCGAAGCGTTGAGAAGACCCAACGACTACATCGGCACCCATCTCACCCGGGGACTTCATCAACAGCAAACTCATCAAATCGGAGCCAACCACAACGAAAACATTTTTCTCGTGAGCAGATGCAATGAATGAAGTGTAATCTTTTATCGCTCCGTTATTGTCTGGGTTTTGAATATAAACACCAAATAGTTTTGAGTCAGTTAAATCTAATTTTGAAACGTCACCAATAATCAGATCAACACCTATCGGAGCAGAGCGAGTTTTCAATAAATCGATGACTTGTGGAAACGTATTAGCATCGACAAAAAATTTGTGAGCTTCTTTTTTGTCAGCCTTCTTCGAAGCATGCAATAGATGAAGTGCTTCTGCCGCTGCAGTTGCTTCATCTAGCAAAGATGCATTGGCGATTTCCATTCCGGTCAGATCCATCACCATGGTTTGGTAATTGATCAGCGCTTCCATACGACCTTGTGCAATCTCTGCTTGATATGGAGTGTAAGCTGTGTACCAACCTGGATTTTCTAACACATTGCGAAGGATCACGCCAGGTGTTATACAATTATAATATCCTGTACCGATGAAGGACTTGTAAATCTTGTTTTTGGAAACAAGCTTTTTAAATCCGTTTAAAAATTCATACTCCGATTGTGCCGCTGGCAAGTTCAAAGGTTTTTTCAAGCGGATGGCTGACGGCACTGTCTGTGCAATAAGCTCATCCACTGATTTTGCCTTTACTGTTTTCAACATCGCATCGATCTGTGCAGCATCGGGTGCGTTGTGGCGACTTTCAAATTTTTCGGAATATGTTGGATCAATCATCGGCTATTAGTTAATAAGTAAAATGTTAATCGTTGCTGGTCAATAGCAGAACAATTAACTATTAACCAACAACCGATAATTACATTAGAATCGTTCAAATTGAGAGAAGAAAAAGCTTCCCTCGATTTCGGCATTCGCGTCCGAATCAGAACCATGGATGGCGTTGGCATCAATTGACTTTGCAAACAATGCGCGGATCGTTCCAGGAGCTGCTTTCTTAGGATCGGTTGCGCCGATCAATTTTCTGAAATCTTCAACTGCATTTTCCTTTTCAAGAATCATGGGCACAATAGATCCGCTGCTCATGTAGCTGCATAGCTCTCCGTAAAACGGACGCTCCTTGTGTATTTCATAAAACTTGCCTGCTAATTCAGCACTAAGCTTTGTTTTCTTCATTGCCACAATGCGAAAGCCAGCCTCTTCTATCATTTTTGTAATTGCTCCGCTATTGCCCGCGCCTGTTGCATCGGGTTTGATCATCGTAAAAGTCCTTTTGCCTGCCATTTGTATTTGTTTTAATTGATTTGAAATCTTGAAATACCAGTTTATAAATCCTTCAATCCTGTAAATCGATGTCGAAATTCGGCGCAAAAATATCAAAAGAAGTCAGATTCAGGAAGTTTGTGCTGCGATAAGCCTTTATTTTTCCTTTACACCAATTATCTGCATTTTTGCTGCCTTTGATGAAAAATTTAGCTGACCTAAAAGCCCTTTTGAGTTCACCAAAGAAAGTGGCTATCGTTACTCACTTTAAGCCGGATGCCGATGCTCTGGGCTCGTCGTTGGGTTTAGCTGGTTTTTTAAAAAAGAAGGGGCACCAGATAGATGTGATCACCCCCAGTGACTATCCTGATTTTCTTACTTGGATGCCGGGCTCAGAAATGGTTACAGCGCTTTCAAAGAAATCAAAAGAGCCAGAGTTGAAATCGGTGGCCCTGTTTTCTCAGGCGGATATAATTTTTTGTCTTGACTTTTCAAGTCTTAGCCGGATTAACGACTTGAGCGACATCGTAAAAAACACACCGGCTGTGAAAGTAATGATTGATCACCACCTTGAGCCTGAACATTTTGCTACTTATGAAAAATGGGATACCACAGCTGCATCCACCGCTCAAATGGTGTACGATTTTATTGTGAGCCTCGGCGAAAGGGATTTAATAGATAGCTCCATTGCAAATTGTCTTTATGCAGGCTTGATGACTGACACTGGTGGGTTTCGCCATAACAATACAACGGCTAAAGAATTTAAGGTAGCGGAAGAATTAACTTCATTGGGTGCAAATCCCAGCGAAGTGGCGAGGTTAGTTTATGATGTGAATTCACTCGGCAGGCTCCGGCTTACAGGATACGTGCTAAATAATAAATTGACCGTTCTTCCAGAATATCGCACCGCATACATGACACTTTCGCAAGAAGAGCTAAGGAAGTTTGATGTACAAACTGGTGACACAGAGGGTTTGGTGAACTACGGTTTGTCGATAAAAGACATACAATTGTCTGTGCTTATGTATGACCGCGGTGAGGAAATCAAAATTTCTTTTCGATCTTTGGGCGCTTTTTCAGTGAATGAGATGGCAAGAGTTCATTTTGAGGGCGGTGGTCATAGAAATGCCTCTGGCGGATCTTCAAAATTATCACTTGATCAAACACTGAATAAGTTTTTAACGGTATTGCCACACTATAAAGAAAAATTAATAAGTAACTCATAACTCTCAACGATGAAAAATTCAATTTTAGTTTCCCTGGTTGTTTTCGCGATTTGCTCGGCTTGTTCTAATGAACGGGAAACAGCGTCTGGTCAAAAGTTCACCATCGCAAAAAAAGGTGATGGTAAAGAGATCAAGGCAAAACAAATCATGGTAATGGATTTCAGTTTTAAAGACGGCAAAGATTCTGTGTGGTTTGATACACGCAAGAATCCTTATCCTCAAATCATGCAAAAGCAAGCGCAACCACAAAATGGTGATGCGTTGTTGGAGGTAATCTATATGCTTACCAAAGGTGACAGTGCGGTTGTGAAGATGTCGGCAGTTGATGTTTTTACAAAAGCATTCAGACAGCCCATTCCACCCAAAGTTGATACCACTTCGTTTTTCACCTTCTTCATTACTATGAAGGATGCAATGGACAGCTTGCAGTTTACGAAATACAGAGAAGAGCTGGTGGCCAAACAAAATGAGAAGGCTCTTAAACAAGAGAAGGAACAACTTTCCAAAGACAGTGTGATCATCGCCAATTTTTTGAAAGAGAAAAATATTACGGCTATGACCACACCTTCAGGCCTTCGCTATGTAATTACAAAACCTGGTATAGGGGAGAATGCAAAAGATGGACAGACAGCTAAAGTAAATTATGCTGGATACTTACTTAATGGAAAATGCTTTGACACAAGTATTGAGTCGGTGGCAAAAGAAAAAAATACCTATCAACAAGGTCGTAGTTATGCACCATTCCCGGTACCTGTGGGCCAAGGTAGAGTTATAAAGGGTTGGGATGAAGCTTTGAAGTTGATGAACAAAGGATGTAAAATGACAGTGTATATTCCTTCATCACTTGCTTACGGTCCGCAGAAACGCAGTGAAGATATTATTGAGAATTCAATATTGGCGTTCGATATGGAGGTTGTTGACATTCAATAAATAGTGATGAAGGCTTTGAGGATTTTTTTTATTCCCATTGTTGGGGTACTACTTAGTTCGTGTTTTAATAATCAGGATGTAAACCAAGCACCCTCACAGTTTACTAACGACACAACGGCGATTTCAGCGTATTTGCAGAAAAACAATATTGCCGCTACTGAGTTTCCTGCTGGTGTTTGGTTTATCATCGACTCGGCAGCGGAAGGAATTCGTCCGACATTTAAGGATTCCATCATGCTTAAGTACACGGCAAGAAAGTTGTCAGACAATTCTATCTTGGATCAAAGAACGACACCGAAGCATTTTGTCTTGGATAGCCTTTTATCTGCAATTCAGGTTGTGTTGAGTGAGTTTCAAGCGGGCAGCAAAGGAAGAATATTTCTTCCGTCATACTACACGAGCAATGGCAACTGGATTTTTCAATTTCAATTAACGGATGTTAAGGATCATCAATTGAAAATCGACAATGCGATAATTGACTCCTACCTAAGTACACATGCAATTAATGCGGTAAGAGATCCTAGTGGGCTTCGCTTTACGGTAGACACTTTAAAAACGGGATCCAAAGTTTTTATGTCAGATGAAGTTCAGGTAAACTATACAGCCAAAAACCTTTCTAATGGTACAACAATTGACTCTGGAAATTCAGTATCACTTTTTGTGTCGAGCCCAACTTTAATTTTAGGGTGGAGAATAGCGCTTCAAAAAATGCCGGAAGGTTCTACGTTTACTTTCTACATTCCATCATCGTTGGCATACGGGCCTGAAGGAAATGGAGCTTCCATTCAAAGTAACGCGAATTTGATTTTTACAATTAAGTTGCTAAAAGTTACTCATCATTGATTTGATGAGTTTTTAAGCTGAGTAGTTTATGAGTAGAATTCTGATCGTTGTAATTCTCTGCGTTTGCTCACTCCAATCGTGTATTACACAAGATCCGATTTCTTATCAGGCTCAACTTAAAAAGGATATCGGGTCGCTTGATACTTTTGTGAAGAATAATAACCCTAATGCAATAAAAGTAAGTACTGGAATTTGGTATTCAATTGATGATTTGGGTAATGGTATCTATCCTTCATTACCACCACCACCACCATCGTCGGATGAAGTAACGATATCATACACCATCAAGTGGATAGAACAATCCGATTCGACAGAAACTGAACTGAAGCAAGTTGGTTATTCTACGTCAACTACTGTGTTGCTCTCGAGCGCTATTTCGGGATTGCAACAAGGATTGGTATTTTTTCCAGCGGGCAGTTCTGGCAAGATTTATATTCCCTCTGGTCTTGCGTTTGGAGTGACTGGCCATGCTAAGACGGCCGTAGACACTTTTAATGTTTCCATCCCTGCCAATGCAAACTTGCTTTATGAAATAAAATTAATCAATGTAAAAGGTACAAGGCTAGCCAGCGATACTGCTGCCATTGGTAGCTATTTACAAACTAACGGTAAGACAACCCTAAAAGACAGCAGCGGCATTCGTTATACTATTGATCAGATTGATACTGCTAACCATTCCAACGTTTTCGCTCACCCGTTAGATTCTGTGAAAGTAACATACAACGAACGAGTAATGGCAACTGATTCACTCATCTCATTGGTAAGTACACCGACTACTGTAGCGCTCGCAGATCAAGTCACCTGTTGGAGAATTATGTTAACAAAAAAATATTTTAAGGAAGGAACTACCTTTACCTTGTATTCTCCCTCCGGCTATGCTTACGGCAGCTCTACTGTCAGCTCCAGCGGCAGCACTATTCCCGCAAACGCCAACATGATCTATACTGTAACGTTGGTCAAAATTATCCCGCACTGATGAACTTGTGCTTTGCAACAAACAATGAGCATAAGCTATCTGAAGTAAAATCAATTCTTGGTGGCAAGTTTCAGATTGTAAGTTTGCAAGAAATCGGATGTGTCGAAGAATTAGCCGAAACAACCGGAACTATTTCAGGCAACTCAGCGCAAAAGGCTGAATATGTCTATAAGAACTATAAAGTTGATTGCTTTGCAGATGACTCTGGCCTGGAAGTGACTGCACTCAACAATGCACCAGGTGTCGATTCGGCTATTTATGCTGGGCCTCAACGAAGCCATGACGATAACATCAAGCTGTTGCTAAAGAACCTGGAAGGAATCGAAAATAGAACAGCACATTTCATTACCGTCATCACTCTAATTAAATCCGGAAAACAATTTCAGTTTGAAGGCGTTTTGAGTGGGCAGATTTTAAATGAAGGGCGCGGAAGTGGCGGATTCGGTTATGATCCAATATTCGTTCCTGACGGATATGATAAAACCCTGGCCCAAATGACCATGGAGGAGAAGAACAGAATCAGTCATCGCGCTAGGGCCGTCGAGAAATTAGTGTCATTTTTAGAATCAAACTACTAATCGGTTTGATCGTAATCCGTATTTTTGAGGTTGATGAAATCGCCATTTACAACCTCTACCCAACGCAACAGTATTTGTTGGCGATTCCATGCGACAATAAAAAAAACAATTATTAACGCATGAAACCTTTCACCATTGGGATAACAGGAGGTAGCGGATCTGGCAAGACCTTTTTCTTGCAAGGATTGTCCGCTCATTTCAAACCTTCTGAAATCTGCTTAATCTCTCAAGACAATTACTACAAGGCACGCGACCAACAACCGATAGATGAAAATGGTGTGAAAAACTTTGATTTGCCTGTGTCTATCGACCGTCAAAGTTTTTTACAAGACCTGTTGAAACTCAAAGCAGGGCAAGATGTAATTAAAAAAGAGTATACCTTCAATAATCCATCGGCCGAGCCAAAGCAGTTAGAATTTAAGACTGCGCCAATCCTTGTAGTGGAAGGATTGTTTGTTCAATATTTTGAAGAGATAGCTAAAGAACTTGATCTTAAAATATTTATTGAAGCAAAAGACCACGTCAAGTTAGGAAGGCGGATTAAACGCGACCAGGTGGAACGCGGTTATGATATTGACGATGTATTGTATCGCTATCAGTTTCACGTCATGCCGATTTATGAATCATTGATTGAGCCGCTAAAACATTATGCAGATATCGTGATTCCCAACAATAGTAATTTTGACCGAGCACTGGATGTACTGAAGGGTTATCTGGGAACCCGATTGACCTAGTATCAATGCCCAAAAAAGTTTTGATCATTACTTATTATTGGCCACCAGCCGGAGGCATTGCTGTAGTGCGCTGGGTGAAGTTTGTAAAATATATTCGTGAAAATGGATGGGAACCTGTAGTGTTCACGGTGAGCAATGGAAACTATCCGCTGATCGATGCATCGCTGGAGAAAGATGTTCCTGAAGGCATTCAAATAATTAAGAGACCGATTTGGGAGCCTCATCAATTGTATCGATTTCTTGCGAAGAATAAAAAATCATCCGGTCTTGCAGACATCAAACCGAAGGACAGTGCTTCTTTTGTGGAGAAGCTTTCAAACTGGGTTAGGAGTAATTTTTTTATTCCTGATGCCCGCGCATTTTGGATCAAACCTTCGGTGAAATTTTTAAAAGATTACTTAAAAATGAATCCGGTTGATGCGATTGTTTCTACCGGCCCACCTCACAGCGCTCATTTAATTGCACTGGCACTTAAAAAACAAATCGGTCTTCCATGGCTTGCGGACTTTCGCGATCCATGGACGACCATGGATTATTACAAGGAACTTTTGCTTACCAATTGGGCAGACAAGAAACATCATCGGCTCGAATTGGAGGTTTTGAAAACTGCAGACTCTGTTACTGTTATCGGTAATGGAATGAAAGTAGAGTTTGAGGAAAAATCTGGAAGAAGCATTG
>DASYTA010000460.1:0-2371 GCA_036002745.1 Cyclobacteriaceae bacterium
CCAACTGCTATTTTAAAAGCTGTGGTTTGCCACCACGCTGGGCGAATAATGATATTGATGGTAGCAGTAGATCCATTGGTGCCCGTATTTGAACTGCTTACTTTCAACCGATACTCTCCCGGAGTCAGCTTTGTGTATTGAATCATACGCTGAACTCCCGCATATTGCCAGCCCTCGTCAAATTCCTCTAGCTTATAATAGTAATCGGATTGACGAGAAAAATCGTAGTCCAACAAGGCAACTTCAAATGAAAATGAGTTTTGGTTATAATCAAGCTGAATTTCGTGGGCTATAGAAATATTTTCTTTCAATATCGAACCAGACTGATTAACCAATTGCTCTCTGTTATTAACAAAAAACTTCGTAAACTCAATTGGACTATTACGATCACCTACTAAGGATTGATTAGGATTGATATAACTTATTCCCTTTATGTTCCCAAAAGCAAAGTAGCCGTTGTGCGTGGAGAGAATACTGGCTCGGTTGAACTGATTTGATAGAAGACCATTCGCCTTTCCGAAATTTACAAACTGCTTATTCTTTTTGTCGAAGACACTTATACCGGCGTCGGTGCTGATCCACAACCTGCCCATGTTGTCTTCCAGGATTCCGTAGATCACGCTGTTGCTAAGCCCATCCTGTTCAGTGTATAGCGTTGAAATATTTTTTTTGAGATCGTATTGCACTAGCCCTTTGCTAGGGCAACCAATCCAAAGTGTTTCTTCTTTATCGACGTAGATGGACGACACGGAGGTAGAAGCCTGAATGTGATCGATCTCAACGACTTCATATTTGTTACTTCCAACACTTGTCTTATTTAGCCCTCCAGCTTCCTTGCCGATCCAAATTGTTTTATTACTACCATTGGTAATTGCATTAACACGGTCAATAAAGTCAGAAGATTTTTTTATGTTTTCGACGTGTATTGCGGTTTGGGTTTTGGAATTGAACCGAAAAAAACCTTTGTCAAAAGTTCCGATCCGAACATCTCCCACAGGATCAACCTCAAGCGATAATATCTCCTTGCCTACATCGATGCCTGTTTTGAGACTTTCAAAATTTTGACACGTACGAGTTTGCGTATTGAAAAAGTACAGCCCGTTGCCCCAAGTGCCGATCCAAAGATTTTTATCTCCATCGTACTTCATGGCTTTAATTTTGTCAATCCCCTTACAAGAAGTGATCTTTTCGAATGCTGCATCTTCTTTACCTACCGAGTCCTTAGAGAAATAAAGCCCGGAACCATCAGTACCTACCCAAAGATTATGCGAGCGATCTTCCACCAGGGCCGTTACGCTTCGTGAATCAACTGTTGCTTGATTTTCATTGGACATAATGATGGTGCCAAAATGAGTTGAATGCTTGTAGTATAAATTAACACCCTCATAATATACGCCAACCCAAAGGTTATCATCAGAGTCGACATACACTGCCTTGATGATGCTACCCTGAATGCTGGAATGATTTTGTGGATCAGGTAAATAAGTTTCGACTACGGGCTCGATCAATGGGTTGCATTTGTAGGTAATCATGCTTAGCCCATTGTCGGTGGCAATCCATAAATTGCCTATTGAATCTGCAGCTAGTGCAGGAACAAAATCATGACGAAGACTATGTGTGTCATTGCCTTTTTTTATCCGTTTATATTTTTCTCCTGCGTAGTCGCTTACAATCAATCCGTTTTTCCAGGTTCCTAACCAAATCAAATTTCTTTTTTTATCGATGTGGATCGCCTGAATATTTTTTTCAATCTGCCCAATCTTATGCAGCGTAAACTTGTTTGTATTTTTATCATATACGAATAACCCCACATTGTTTACACTCATGAGGAGTTGGCCATCCTTATATTCTGAAATGTCCATTATTCGAATGCCCGCATTATTCAATGTATCAGTGGGCAGCTTGACTTGAATAAACTGAGTGGACTCCGGATTTTTTGTTAATACACCTCTCAGTAATCTTCCTGATCCAATAAATAATTGTTTACTATCATCTTCATAGATAGCACGAATGGCTTCATTGATCCGCGAATCATTTTTGGATATCTGTTTTTTGAAATGTATAAAGTTGTCCTTCTTCCGGTTGTACAAACACAGGCTACCATCTAGCGTGCCTATCCACAGGTTTTTATTGGAGTCTTCAAATAAGCACAAGATGAAATTGCTACTAATGCTCGCGGTATCATTTTCAATTTTCCTGTAGACTTTCATAGAATAACCGTCATATCGATGCAGGCCATCCTCAGTTCCGATCCAAACAAATCCCTGATAATCTTTAACAATTGCTCTCACGTTTCCATTTCGCAATCCGTATTCTTGCGTGATATGATTGAAAGAAATAATCTGTGCGCTTGTTTTTGCAGAAAGAAGAA
>DASYTA010000461.1:0-7193 GCA_036002745.1 Cyclobacteriaceae bacterium
CAGATGTGCATGCCGATAAGTATTCCTAACTATACGGATTTTTATAGTAGTGAGGAACACGCCACAAACGTTGGCTCGATGTTTCGGGATCCAAAAAATGCTTTGCTTCCCAACTGGAAACATTTACCGGTTGGATATCATGGACGTGCTTCATCGATAGTGATATCAGGAACATCGATTCATCGCCCAAAAGGGCAAATCAAACCTGTAGATTCAGAACTTCCGGTTTTTTGCCCATCACAAAAACTAGATTTTGAACTGGAAATCGGCTTCATCACTTGCACTGAAACAAAACTTGGCTCGCACATCACGACTAAAGAGGCAGAAGAAAATATTTTTGGACTAGTATTGTTCAACGATTGGAGTGCTCGCGATATACAATCGTGGGAATATGTGCCTCTCGGTCCATTCTTGGGGAAGAATTTTGCTTCGACAATTTCCCCCTGGATAGTTACACTCGATGCACTCGAACCATTCCGAACAAAAGGTCCAGAACAAATCCCTCACGTCCTTCCTTACTTGGCGTTCGAAGGAGATAAAAACTTTGATATTTCTTTGGAAGTATTTGTTCAACCTGAGAAATCTCAACCCACAACAGTTTGTCGTTCGAATTTTAAATACATGTATTGGAACATGGCGCAACAGTTGGCTCATCATACAGTGAATGGTTGCAATATTCAGGTTGGCGACTTATATGCAAGCGGCACGATCAGTGGGCCATCGCCTGGGTCATATGGCTCAATGTTGGAACTGTCATGGAATGGTCAACGACCGCTTCACTTATCAGATGGATCGGAACGAAAATTCCTCCTGGATGGAGATTCAGTGATCATAAAAGGACATGCGGAAAAGGATGGAATTAGGGTTGGTTTTGGTGAGTGCTCCGGCAAGATTTTACCAGCCACTTAAACCTGATTTTTTCCTTATAAAATCCTTAAAAAGCCCGTTTTTTTAGGTCTGTATTCCATCCTTTTTCACTATTTTCGGGGCGCGAATTTTAACCATTTTTAACCCGATTTTACAGTGGCAGAAGACACAGGAGCACCCCTCGAAAGACAGAGTATAATTCCCATAAATATTGAAGACGAAATGCGTGGCGCGTACATCGATTATTCGATGTCGGTCATCATTTCTCGTGCCTTGCCCGATGTGCGCGATGGTCTAAAACCAGTGCACAGACGAGTGCTGTATGGCATGCTGGAACTTGGCGTAAACTATAACCGTCCCTATAAGAAATCAGCCCGTATTGTCGGTGATGTGATGGGTAAGTATCATCCACATGGTGATGCTTCTATCTACGATACAATGGTGCGTATGGCACAGGATTGGAGTATGCGCTACATGTTGGTTGATGGTCAAGGAAATTTTGGATCAGTGGATGGTGATCCTCCAGCAGCGATGCGTTATACCGAGGCTCGCCTTCGCAGGATTGCTGAAGAACTTTTGGCTGATATCAACAAAAATACGGTTGACTTTCAACCGACCTACGATGACCAGAATAGTGAGCCAACAGTATTGCCATCGAAGGTGCCAAACTTATTGATCAATGGATCATCAGGTATTGCTGTGGGTATGGCTACAAACATGCCGCCACACAATCTCGGTGAAGTAATTGATGGAATAATTGCATACATCGATAATCGTGAGATCACTATTCCTGAATTGATGAAAATAGTCATCGCTCCCGATTTTCCAACTGGCGGTATTATTTATGGATATCAGGGAATTCAAGAAGCATTTTTAACAGGTCGTGGAAGAATTATCGTTCGCGCAAAAGCAGAGATAGTGACGAACGCCAATGGAAAAGAGCAAATCATTGCAACTGAAATTCCATACCAAGTCAATAAATCACAAATGATTGAGCGCACCGCTACGCTCATCAACGAAAAGAAAATTGAAGGCATCAGCGATATGCGCGATGAATCCGATCGTGATGGATTCCGCGTAGTTTATGATTTGAAGAAAGATGCGATTCCGAATATCGTACTGAATAATCTTTTCAAGCACACACAACTTCAGTCTTCATTTGGAGTGAACAACGTTGCACTTGTAAAAGGCCGTCCACAAACGCTTAACTTAAAAGACCTAATTGTTCACTTTGTTGACCACCGTCACGAAGTAGTTGTTCGCAGAGCAAAATTTGAGTTAGATGAAGCTGAAAAGCGCGCTCATATTTTGGAAGGCTATTTGATCGCCCTGGATCATTTAGATGAAGTGATCGCATTGATCCGCAACTCAAAAGATCCTGAAGTTGCGAAAGTTGGTTTGATGGAAAGCTTTAAGCTTTCTGAAATTCAAGCCAAAGCAATTTTGGAAATGCGCTTACAGCGATTGACAGGACTTGAACGCGAGAAGATTCAGAATGAGTACAATGAAGTGAAAGCATTGATCGCCAGACTTAATGAAATTTTAGGTAGCGAGTCAATTCGTATGGGCATCATCAAAGATGAGTTAAGCGAGATTAAAGAACGCTATGCTGATGCGCGAAGAACGCAAATCGTTCACAGCGAGGACGACATCACCATGGAAGACATGATCCCTAATGAAGAAATGGTGATCACGATTTCAAATCAGGGATATGTAAAACGCACATCACTTTCAGAATACCGCACGCAAGGCAGGGGAGGAATCGGCTCGAAGGCAGCTGGCTCAAAGGATGATGACTTTACTGAGCATTTGTTTGTTGCACAAGCGCATAACTACATGCTCATCTTTACAGAGTTTGGTAAAGTGTACTGGAAGAAAGTGTATGAAATTCCGGAGGGGAATAAAACTGCTAAAGGACGCGCGATTCAAAATTTGTTAAATATTGAACCAGGCGATAGTGTAAGAGCGGTATTGAATTTGAAGAGCATTGAAGATCAGGATTATATCAACAATACTTTTGTAATTCTTTGTACAGAAAAAGGAATTATTAAAAAGACATCGTTAGAAGCTTACTCACGCCCTCGCGCTAATGGTATCACTGCAATTACTGTTCATGAAGGAGACCGATTGCTTGATGCTGCGTTGACTAATGGTAAGAATCACATCATTATCGCGAAAAGTGAAGGTAAAGCCGTTCACTTCGATGAAGGCGATGTAAGACCAATGGGTCGCACGGCAGCCGGAGTGAAAGGTGCAACGCTGGAAAATAGCAAAGACAAAGTGATAGGCATGGTTTGCATTTCTCGTGAAGACGCGAATCTCTTGGTTGTCTCAGAGAAAGGCTATGGCAAACGTTCTGATATCAGTGATTACCGTATTACCCGTAGAGGTGGTAAGGGTGTGAAGACGATTAACGTAACGGAAAAAACCGGCAAGCTTGTTGCTATCAAAGAGGTAGTTGATAAAGACGATTTAATGATTATTAATAAATCAGGAATAAGCATTCGCATTAGCGTTGATGAACTTCGTGTGATGGGTCGTGCCACACAAGGAGTTCGTCTGATTAAACTGAACGACGATGACGCCATTTCTTCAGTGGAAAAAATTCAGAAGATGGAAGGCGAAAACACGGAAAACGAACAATAAATTTAATTGTAACTTTAACCTTAAACTAAAACCAGGATTCTTAAAACTTTTTTATGAAAAAAATAGCTCTACTTCTCCTTCTATTGCCATTTGCTGTTGTGGCACAGAAAGAGATCAAACCAAGCGTAAGTAAAGCAGAAGCTGCTTTGCAAAAAGGAAACCTTGACGAGGCGAAATCTGTTATTGACGCAACCGTTACTAATCAGGAATTCATGGTCGACAAAAAAGGCCAGCCTTCAAAAAATGCCTCCAAGGCTTGGTATTTGAAGGGAATGATTTATTGTGCAATCGACACTACTAGTACTGAAAAATTCAAGGCCCTTGATTCTAACCCATTTCCTGCTGCAAAAGAAGCGTTCACCAAGGCTGAGGAAATTGATAAAGGAAAAAATGAAAGCTTAGTGAATGGACTTACGATGGGACTTCCCCTACCTATGCCAAAATCTCAGGTAGCTGCATTGTTTGCGCAAAAATATCTGGCGAAAGGTTATGGTATTTATCAAAAGAAAGATTACAAAAATGCGTTTGTTGATATTGAGAAGGTGCTTTTCTTTTTGCCTAATGATACAGCGCAATTGATGAATGCAGGAGTTTATTTTGCGCCTGCAGCGGATGAAAATGATAAGGCACTTGCTTACATAAAAAAATATAAGGAGATGGGTGGTAAGAGCGCTGATGCCTCGTTACAGCAGTACTCTATTTACTTTAAGCGAGCTGACGAAGCAAAGAAGAAGGGTAAGGAAGCGAACAAGCAGTATGATCCTTTGCAGGATACTGCGTACATGAAAAATGTAAATGCTGCTCTTAAAGTAGCTCAGGAGTTGTCTTCAAAATATCCAAGCAACATGGACTACCTGAACCTGGAATACAATATCTATACTCAAACAAACCGACTTCCCGAAGCTAAGGTGTTGATGGAGAAACGTGCGGCGGCAGATCCTACTGATAAAGAATCAAGATATTTCCTGGGCTTGATCTGCAATGAGTTAAAGGATATTGATGGTGCAAAGCATTGGATGGCTGAGTCGCTAAAGGTTGATCCTGATTATTTTGATGCGAACCTTGTATTAGGTAAACTTACCTATGCCGACGCTCAAAAATTAAGAGACCAAAGAAATGCAATTACCGGTCAAAAGGATACTGATCTGAAAAAACGCCAAGAGCTTTTCAAGCAAATACCAGTTAAGTTGAAAGAATCGGCGGTTTACTGGGAGAAATGTGCAAAAGTCAATGATCAGGATGCAGACGCACTTTATGGACTTCTCTCCATATACAGCGATATTTCTCTTTACGATGAAACCTATGAGCCTAAAATTGTTGATTTGAAGAAGAAGATGAAGGCGCTTGGCTTGGAAGTAGATTAATGACTCATGAATTAAAGAAACACAAAGGCTGGATACTACCCAGCCTTTGTTATTTACAAATGAAAAATAAGTGAATGCATGAAGCGTTTTTTTAAATGGATTCTTATCACAATAGGATCTCTTTTGGTCATATCAATCTTGGCCGTGATAATTTTGCCCAACGTATATAGAGATGCCATTCGAATTGATCTTGAAAAAGAAATAGATCAACAAGTGGATGCAGATGTTACTTTTAGCGAGGTAAAACTCAACCTGTTTCGCCATTTCCCTAACCTTACAGTTTCATTGCATGACTTATTAATCGTCGGTAAAAATGAATTTAAAAGTGACACATTGGCTTGGGTGAAGAAGGCGCATTTGAAAGTAAACCTATGGAGCCTTATAGCTAAACACGAAATAGAAATTAAAAGCGTTGATCTTTTCGACCCGGAAATCAATGTCTACATACTTAAAGACGGTAAGGCAAACTATGACATTGTCAAGAAAAGTGATTCTACTTCACAAGAAAAACATTCGAATGTAAATATCGCAATAGATAAAGTGAACATTGAAGAAGGGGATATCTTTTACTCGGATTGGAAACAAAATATTTTTGTAAAAGCCGTAAATATCGAGCACGAAGGCAGTGGTGATTTTCTCGAGGATGTCTTTGATTACAAAACGAAAACAATTGTTCGTCAATTTTCACTCAACTATGACAACATTCAATATTTTTTAAAGAAAGAAATAGGAATTGAAATGATCATGGAAATGAATTTGCCAGAAAGCAAATTCACGTTCAAAGAAAACCGGATTCAAATCAATCATTTTATTTTTAGTGTTGATGGCTTTTTTCAACAGGTGGTGGACCGGTATGCTATGAACCTGAAATTTCAAGCCGAAGAGACAACCTTTAAAAATATCTTGTCGCTAGTGCCAGGTTTATACATGAAGAATTTTGATTACATGGAAACCAAAGGCGACTTGGCTTTCAGCGGTTTTTTGGATGGCGTTTATTCCGGCTCAACCAATGAACTTCCGGCGTTTCATCTCGACATCAATGTGAAGGATGCGATGGTCAAAATTGACAGTCTTCCTGAAGCATTTAATAATATTCAGTTTGAGCTTGTGGTCGATAATAAAGAGCACATTCTTGATAGTACAGTAATTGATCTTAAGAAATTTCATGTCGATTTGGGTAAACACCCAGTGAATGGAAGATTGAAGTTAGCAGGCCTCCACAAACCAAAAATCGATGCCGATATTTTTGCTAATGTTGAAGTAGCCGCATTGGAGCGATTATATCCTATTAAAAATTTTACGCTTAAAGGGAAGGTCAATCTTGAATTGAAAGCGAAGGGAATGTATGACGCTAAAAATTCATTATTTCCGCCATTCAATCTTAATTTAAAATTGGCCGATGGATATGCGAGGTATGATAGCTTTCCACGCCCAATATCTAATGTTCAGTTTCATTTGAGTGCAGAGAACAAGACAGGCGATTTGGACAATACGGTTGTAGACTTTCGTCAAATTCATGCCGAAGTGGATGATAACATCCTCCACGGATTTGTGAAATTAAAAGGTTATCCCGATACTGAAGTTGATGCCGATCTTGATGCTGATCTTGACTTAGAAGATATCGAAAAAATATATCCAGTTGATGGCTATCAATTGAAAGGAAAATTCAACATCGATTTGCTTGCCAAAGGTTTGTATAGTAAGGAAAAGAAAAAATTTCCGCTGGTTGATTCCAAGATGACCCTCGCTGATGGTTCTGTTCAATACAAAGGATACCCACATCCCATTAAAGACATTCACTTTTTTGCTGAGGCTGTCAGCAAAACTGGAGATTTGGCTGATGCAAAGCTCACCGTTAGTAAACTTACGTACACACTAGAAGACGAACCATTTACAATCAGTGGAAGCCTTACCGATCTAAACAAATACGAATACAGTTTTAAAATTGATGGAAAGGCTGACCTTTCAAAGATTTCGCAGGTGTATCCGCTGGATGGCATTAATCTCTCAGGAATTCTTGATGCGCACATACGAACCAAAGGTTTATTGAGTGATTTGGAGGCAGGTAATTACACAAAAGTCACAACTAGGGGAAAACTGAAATTTGCTGGAGTAAATATTAGTGGACCTAAAGTTTCAAACCCAATTCGAATTGATAGTGCGGTGTTTAAGTTTAATCCATCCAAGATTGTGCTGCAAAAACTCGAAGGAAAGTTCGGGAAGAGCAATTTGAAAGTTACTGGAGATATTACCAACTACATGGCATTTATGACCAAGGGTAATGAGCTCATCAAGGGTGACCTTAAACTTCAATGC
>DASYTA010000462.1:0-8377 GCA_036002745.1 Cyclobacteriaceae bacterium
GGATGTGTCTTGGTATATCTATCAGGGAAGTCAATTACTACAAAAAGGTTTCGGTAAAGATCTTGATTTCAAATTTGGGATTGAAGATCGCACGCAAACTTTTTATCTGGAGTTGCTTTACACTTTTGGCGGTACCGAACATAGCAAGCGAATGGATTATGAATTTAAGGAAGATTACCTGAACGTTTCACTGGATGTACCTGATCGAGCCTATCCTGGACAAAAAACAGAGGCAACGATAACAGTGATGGATCAATTAGGGCGGCCAGTTGGTGATGTAGACCTTACTGCTATGGCCGTTACAGGTAAACTCAATTATTACCTCCCCGACTTGCCTTATTATGGGAACACTTCTACATCTCGATCAAAGCGCGCTGACTTTACAAAGGATGAGATTAACGAACGTAGCACGGACCTAAGGCTTGATTATGCCAGGTGGGCACCGCGAGCGCGACTTGATACAATGAAGTATTATCAGTTCACCTACCCTACCTCTACATTTAGTTACTCCTATGGAATTGCAGACAGCACTCAGTTTGCTCCATACGTCATGCAAAAAGGTGCAGCTAAAAGAATTTATGTAATTGAAGTCGACCGAAAACCTGTTTACTATTCTTGGGTGGATCAGCCTAAGAAGTATTCATTTTATGTGCCCCACAAAAAGAAATGTCAAGTCACCGTCCGTTTGTTTGACCGGGTCATCATCTTTGATTCCATTCAGTTTGCTCGCGGAAAAAAAACTATCATCAGTATAGATATTGATCATCTTCCCGTCAACGCCCAAGTACAAAGTCTATATACTTATGTCAAGAGCAAAAAAAATCGGCCGAAGTCATTTCCTTCATTCACGAAAACTGAAGTTACTCGGCACTTAAGTTACCTGGCGTATTTCAAGCGCATCGATGGAGATGCATACCTGGAATCAGAGCGTGAATTCATTCCGCTGTTCCGAGCGAGAGACTATTCAACCAGAGAGCGAATTACTGTAGGACCTGTAACCCCAGGCCGCCAGGTCTTCAATGGGCCACGGGAATTGAAAACAGTTTATCATCACACAGGAGGATTCACTTACGCATTCGAAGACAATATTGTTTACAAGTTAAATGCCGATAGATTAATTCCTGAAAGACTCTTTGATGACTCAGATAATCCGATGACGAGTATTAATGATCTTGCTATCACTAAAAAAATATTTCTTGAATCCACAATCGTGGATAAGAGGTGGTACCCTAGATCTATTAATTTATCAGGTGCCTCTCTTAACTTAAAAGTTCTTCTTCCGGAAGAAAAAGCGGCTTCAGGTTTCTTCTCTGTTTTATTTGAAAACTGCGTTACCAAAAAGATCGTCTCGCCTTGTCAGTTTGGTATTAACTCCTACATTAATTCAATCCCGCATGGTCTGCAAAACCTAATCGCCCTGTACAATAACGGCACATTTCTAAAAATTGATAGTGTCAATTTGAAGTCTAATAGCAAAGTATTGGTCGATATGAATGAAACTCATTTAAACACTGCGGATTCAATCTCACGCAATTGGCTCCGTATGTTTTTAGATGGTTGTCAAGGCTTGAATGAGTCTCGTACCATTTACTTACAACACTCATCCGCTGTTCGAGGAGACATCAGAGGTGTGGTGTATGACGATCAGAACACTCCTATGCCGGGCGTTAATGTCATTGTAAAAGGAACCACTAATGGCACGAGTGCAGATGCGGATGGCCGCTTTTCGTTAGATGTCGACGAGTCTACCGTTACGCTCGTGTTTAGTTTCATCGGTATGATGACTCAGGAGTTTGAGGTTCAAGTTGGATCAGAAATTTCGGTTTATCTACAGCCAGATGTTCAGCGGCTTTCCGAAGTAGTTGTAGTCGGTTATAGTAGCAGTCAGCGTAAATCTGATTTATCATTTGCCTCCGTGATAGTGGGCAGCGCTGCAGGCATAGAGATTACAACCCCGGACAAAGTGGAAGTCGATGCGAAAGATGAGGAAAAGCGCGAGGCTGAGAAGCGATTGTATGGAGAACTTTTAACATTGAACACAATTCGATCGCAGTTTAGTGATGTTGGGTTTTGGGAACCTCGACTTTACACCGACAAATCAGGCAAATCGAAATTCGGAATCACATTTCCTGATGACATTACAAGATGGAAAGCAACTGTGTATGCAATGAACAAACATCTACAAACCGGCACTGCACGCAAGAGCATCAGGTCTTACAAACCAATCGCAGCTGAGTTGCTAACGCCACAGTTTTTAACTCAGGGCGACTCCTCTCTCTTCCTGGGCAAAGTGTCAAACTTCACGGAAGACAAGACCATTAAGGGAAAAGTAAAGTGGAGTGGCACGTCTACCAGCTTTGAGAAAGATCTTCAATTTTCTGAGTTTAATATTGACCGTTTACCTGTGAACGCAATGTCGACTGATACTGTGACCACTCAATATTTGTTCACACGTGATGACGGATATGTTGATGGCGAAGAACGAAAAGTGCCCATCATCGAGCAAGGTGTTCTGAGAGCTGATGGAACACTATCGATTTTACGAAATCAGGAAACGGCTAGTGTTAAAGCAACATCCAAGCAAAATATTACCGTTGAGCTACTTGACAACCCGATCGATATTTATGCCGGAGATGCAAAGTACCTGCTCAACTACAAATATGATTGTAATGAGCAACTCGCTTCAAAACTCCTTGGGTTTCTTAGCTATAGATTAGCACAGCAATATGAAGGCAAGCCCTTTAAATATGACAAGGATGTAAACAAGATCATCGGTCGGTTATTAAAAAATCAGAACACAGAATTTTTATGGTCGTGGTGGGATGTATCACATAACACCTCGTATTGGATTTCTGCTCATATTCTTCGTGCCCTAAATGCAGCAAGTGATGCCGGTTACAAAGTTGCTTTGGATATCGATAATATTTCCAGAAAGGCTGAGTATAAATTCTTAATGGAAGAAGGTTATTCATTGTCGGATGCCGACTTACTTCAAGCTCTTGCATTATGGAATGCGCATGTCAACTATGCCAAGCATGTTGCAAAACTGGATACATTGATACAAAAAATTGAGAGCGCTAAAAAAAGTCACGGCTATCGGTACTCACTTCTAAAACATAAACTACTTCTGTTGGAAGTACGACAACTTGCAAAGCTTCCTTACCAAAGAGACTCACTTCTTAAGTATCAGAAAAACGGGATCATGGGCGAAATTTCATTCTCCGATGACAAAACTCCGGGCTATTGGTATGACAACCAATTAACCACTAATTCAATTGCATACAGAATCCTTAAAAAGGACAGTGCTTTGAAAAAACTAATCGAGCCCATGCAGATGTATTTCCTTGCACAAAGGAAAGAAGGTCCGTGGAACACCTATCATTCATCGAATGTACTAATGAATGTGTTGCCTGATTTAATTTCTGATCGCGGACCAAAAGCACTTGAAACTAAAATATCGCTCAGTGGTAAAGTGAATTCTGCCTCTGTAAAATTACCTTACAAAGTTGAATTACATCCTCAAGAAGAACTTCAGATCAAGAAGGAATCTGGTCTGCCAATTTATCTCATGCAGTACAAATGGGATCGTGTAACGACTGCAAAGACTGGTGTTGAAGGCTTTGAGATTAAAACTTGGCCGGGAAATAATCAATCTGTTCTTCAAGCCGGAAAGCCCGTCATTCTCAGCGTCGAGGTAAATGTAAAAAAAGAGGCTGCTACCGAATATGTGATGATTGAAGTGCCCATTCCTGCAGGTTGCAGCTATACTGACAAATCACAAAACTATTATGAACGAACTGAAACACATCGCGAGTATTTCAAAGAGAAGACCGTGATATTTTGTGAAAAAATGAAATCAGGAAAATATTGGTTTGAGATAAAGCTGTTGCCTCGATTTACAGGAATGTATGTTATTAATCCTGCACAGGTTTCATTGATGTACGTGCCTGTGGTGAATGCTAATACAGATCTTAAGAAAATTAGAATTGATTAACTACTCCATTTTCGCCAACAAACTAAGATCAGTCGAATCTTCAGAATATCACCACTCACCAAAAACTCATTTTTTATCGGGAAATTTTTCTTTAGCTTGATCAATAATTCGTCAAAACCTAAAAATATGAATCTTAGAAAATCTTTACTACTTCTATTGGCTCTGTCTATTTTTCAATTTTCATTTTCACAAACCAATTTTATCATCCAGGAAACCAGCGTTAAAAAGAATCTTACGCAATGTATCAACTTGGCAAAAAAATCTGCAAACGTATTGCTTAAGAAACAAACCGTTTACACAATACCTATTTCCAGCAAATCAACTTTGACGGCGGTGGCAATCACCAAGCTTTCAGAAAAATTCACCGTTGTTTTTCCTAAATCGAACACAGGCAAAGGCGATGAACGAGTCATTGAGCGAGGCTTTTCTGATGAACGTAACCAAATTGTAAAATTGATGTACGGTTTTATTGCAAAAGATCAGAGGCAAACTACTGATTTTGCGCAGATCGTTGTCTTTTTTGATAACAGTGGCACGAGTCCAGAAATCAAGGACATCCAGGTGAAGAATAAAGTAGACTTGGGCATCATCACTCTCACAGAAAGGGAGTATCAAAAACTTATTGCACCAGAGCCAAAACCTGCTGCAAAACCTACAACTAAGCCAACAACCAAGCCCGCGACAAAACCAGCAACTAAGAAACCTGCGGCTAAGAAAAAGAGCTGAGCTAACTCTCTCCGAATTGGTTATAACTAAAGGATCTGGTTAGATTACTTCAAATAGTTATATTAGATGAACTCAAAACTTATCCTTTGGTCAGTCACCGTAAGTCTGGGTGGATTTCTTTTTGGTATGGACGTTGCCGTCATTTCGGGCGCTGAACAAGACATCCAAAAACTATGGAACCTCTCGACACTTTTGCACGGTTTGGCTGTTGCTATTGCTTTATACGGAACTGTAATCGGTGCAGGCTTTGGTGGTTGGCCTAGCGATAAATTAGGAAGGAAGCGGACTCTTCAAGGGATAGCATTTCTCTTCATAGTCTCAGCTATTGGATCTGCAATTGCACCAGATGTAAATACATTTATGTTTTTCAGATTTCTGGGCGGACTAAGCATTGGAGCTTCATCAGTAGTAGCTCCAATCTATATTTCAGAAATTGCGCCACCAAAATATCGTGGGCGGATGGTAATCTCTTTTCAGTTGAATATTGTTCTTGGTATTTTGATCGCCTATGTCTCCAATTATTTCATCAGTGGCATTCCTGACGATTGGAGGTGGATGCTGGGTATTGTGGCGATCCCAGCGCTTCTATTTTTTATTCTTCTATTTTTCACGCCAGAAACCCCTCGTTGGCTAATTCTAAATAAAGGTAATATTGATGAAGCCCGTAAAATTATTGGCTATACAAATACTGAAGTAGAAAAAGAAGTCAATGAAATTATTCAATCCAAAGAAAATCAAACCGGCAGTGAAAAGTTGTTTACGAAGAAATTCCAATGGCCTTTATTGTTAGCATTTCTGTTCGCATTTTTTAATCAATTGTCGGGCATCAATGCGGTGATCTACTACTCACCCAGAATATTTTCAATGACAGGACTCGGAGAAGAAAGTGCACTACTTATATCAGCTGGGATAGGATTGGTGAATCTTATTTTTACTATCCTAGGGTGGTTTTTTATTGACCGATTCGGGCGAAAGGTTTTGATGTACATCGGATCAATCGGATATATCATTTCATTGTCACTGATTGCGATTGCATTCTTCAATCAATCATTCGCCAATGTTCCCATTTATATTTTCGCATTCATTGCATCACATGCGATAGGGCAAGGATCAGTGATCTGGGTCTTTATCTCTGAAATATTTCCGAATTCGATAAGGGCATCTGGTATGGCCTGGGGATCACTGACACATTGGGTGTTGGCGGCAGTCATTGCCAATGTATTTCCGTACTTCTCGGAGCAGCTCGGGGGCGGAATCATTTTCGCGTTCTTCGCTCTGATGATGATATTTCAATTGCTTTATGTTTGGCTGATGATGCCGGAGACAAAAGGAGTATCATTGGAGAATCTGCAAAAACAAATGATTCATTGAGCTGGTATAAAAAAAAATAACACCCGAGAGCGAGTGTTATTTGATGGCGTTATTAAAGTATTAGGCCAAATATGACTTCAGCAACTTACTTCTATATCCATTGCGCAATTTGCGCGTTGCTTTTTCCTTAATTTGTCTTACTCGTTCGCGAGTCAAAGAGAACTTGTCTCCTATTTCCTCCAAAGTCATTGAAGGACTTCCATTCAAGCCGAAATACGAAGCGATCACTTCAGACTCACGTTCAGTCAAGGTAGAAAGTGAACGAGCAATTTCTTTTTGCAATGAACTATTCATTAGTCCTTGATCAGGAGTCTCTTCACTGTCGTTTTCCAAAACATCGAGCAGTGAGTTTTCTTCTCCTTGCACGAAGGGTGCGTTCATTGAAATCGATCGACCTGAAATGCGTTGATTGTTTTCAATTTCTTCAGGACTCATGTCAAGAACTTTCGCAAGCTCTTCGGTAGAAGGCTCACGTTCATATTTTTGTTCCAGTTCAGAAAATGCTCGCGAAATTTTATTTAACGACCCTACCCTATTCAAGGGAAGACGAACAATACGTGATTGTTCCGCTAAGGCTTGCATAATGGATTGACGAATCCACCATACAGCATAAGAGATAAATTTAAAACCGCGTGTTTCGTCGAAACGCGAAGCTGCCTTAATCAGGCCCACATTTCCTTCATTGATTAAATCTCCGAGCGACATTCCGTTGTTCTGATACTGCTTGGCAACTGATACAACAAATCGTAAGTTGGCTTTTGCTAGTTTCTCAAGGGCAACCTGGTCGCCATCTTTGATACGCTTGGCCAGTTCTACTTCTTGTTCGGCAGTAATCAATTCTACTTTGGCAATTTCAGACAAATACTTATCCAGCGATTGGTTTTCGCGGTTGGTTATTTGCTTTACAATCTTGAGCTGTCTCATGTATATATTAAATTCAAATGCACTTCAATTCAAAAGACCAGTATTGCTAAAATCAATACGTCCGATATTACCGGACGCATTGATTTGCATTAAAAATACTGATTAAGCTACTACTTCTACACGAACGGCATTCATGCCTTTTCTTCCGCGCTCGGTTTCGTAGCGAACATTATCATTGTCTTTGATCTTGTCAATCAGACCTGACTCGTGTACAAAAATGTCTTCGCTGCCATCATTGGGGGTGATGAATCCAAATCCTTTGGTGTTGTTAAAGAATTTTACTTTTCCTTCTTTCATGGTTGATAAAAATTAATTGTTAAATAGTTACTATAAAATTATTTGATCTGGTTCAATTCTTTTTCAGATCAAAATTAATTTACAAATGTATACGCCTTGCCTCCCTTTCCAGCACGACCTGTTCTGCCTATCCGGTGAATGTAGCTGTCAAAGTCTCTCGGCTGTTGATAGTTGATCACATGCGTGACTTCAGAAATATCCAATCCACGAGCGGCAACATCGGTAGCGATAAGCACCTGAATCCTTCCGCTCTTAAAATCGTTCAACGCCTTCAATCGATAATTCTGCGACTTATTGCCGTGAATTTCATCTACTTTAATCCCTGACTGGTGCAATGTCTTTCTAACAGTACTTACACCTCGTTTAGTTTCAGCAAATACAATTACTTTTTGAAAGGAACGATCGCGAACCATGTTTAACAGGATTTCCATTTTGCTTTCTCCAGGACCAACTCGAACAATTTCTTGATCAATATGATCGCCGGTTGCATTGCCCTTACTCACTCGCACTTCTACAGGCCTGCGAAGAAGCTCATCAATAAGCTTACGTTGATTCTTTTCTTCGGTTGCAGAGAATAGAATAGTTTGCTTGCGGTTATGCATGGCTTTCACGATAAATTGAATGTCACGTGAGAAGCCCATATCCAAAAGGCGATCAAACTCATCCAATATCAGCGTTGTGAAATTCCCAAAGCGCAAAGCGCCCTGACGGGCCAGATCGGTTAAACGTCCTGGTGTTCCAATAACCAAGTGCACAGGCTGGCGTAATGTGGCAATATCCCTACCTACACTTGTGCCTCCAATAAAGCAGGCACTATTCATCGACAACCCTTTTACAATACTCTTAAACTCTTGCTCCACCTGCACTGCCAATTCACGTGTTGGTACTACTACCAATACTTGAAACGCTGCCTTGGTGCCAATTAGTTTATGAACTACGGGAATTAAAAATGCTCCGGTCTTACCTGTACCTGTTTGAGCAATTCCCATTAAGTCATTATCCGTCAAAATTGCTTCGATGGTTTTGTCCTGGATTTCGGTTGGTCTTAAGTATCCTTTTGCAATC
>DASYTA010000463.1:0-5520 GCA_036002745.1 Cyclobacteriaceae bacterium
TAAAAAAATACCGGATGATCCTGCGCGCGAAACTCTTCATTTTATAAAAGTAGTGATTAAGAACTAAGGACTAACGATTTTGCTTTCGATCCAGTTCAAAATGTCTTCTTCATTTTCAAACCAGTTCATTTCAGTATCGCGCGTAAACCAGGTTAACTGGCGTTTGGCGTATCTACGTGAATTTCTTTTTAGTAGGCGCACTGCTTCTTCATAATCATACAGACTATCGAAATGATCAAAGAGTTCACGATAGCCGACTGTTTGAAGTGCATTAAGGTCTTTGTAAGGATAAAATTCTTTGGCTTCATTAACCAAACCGGTTTCAAGCATTTTATCCATTCGCGAATCGATGCGTTCATACAGTTGCTCGCGTGGAATATTCAATCCTATTTTAATAACTTCAAATGGAAGCTCTGATTTATTTTTCCCGCGAAGGGATTGAATCGTTTTACCTGAGGAACGGATTAACTCAAGTGCACGCATCAGTCGTTGAGGATTTTGTCGATCAACCATCGAAAAAAAATCCGGGTCAGCTTGTTCCACTTCATCTTGCAACCACACCAATCCATTAGCTTGATATTCTTCAGTAATTTTTTTTCTGAGGCCGTCTGGCACACCGGGCATTTCATCAAATCCTTCCAATGCTGCTTTTATATAAAGACCCGATCCGCCTACCATCACCAGCCAATCGTATTTTTCAAATAGCTGATTGATCAGGGCAATTGCATCACGCCCATACTGACCGGCATCATAGTTTTCATGGATAGATTTATTGCCGATAAAATGGTGAGTTACTTTTTTTAACTCTTCAGGCGATGGTTTAGCCGTGCCGATGTTTAGTTCTTTGAAAATCTGTCGCGAATCGGCCGAGACGATTTCGGTTCGCAGTTTTTCGGCTACAGAAATAGCGGCTGCGGTCTTGCCTACTGCTGTCGGGCCTGCGATAACGATCAGTTTTTTCACTTCGTAAAAGTAGACAAATTCATTTCCAGATAGCGAAATCGGTCATTGCTGCATTCCATTTTCATCCGTAACTTGCGGGCAAACCACTACACTGAAATGATAAAATATACCACCCAGTTTTTGGCCAAATTGGAAGACCTGATTGCAGAATCGGACTACATTCTACGCTACGAAAAGGGAAACTTTAAAGCGGGCTACTGCCTATTGAAGGAGCAAAAAATAATGATTGTGAATAAATTCTTCAGCATGGAAGGGAAAATCAACGCCTTGCTAGATATTATTCGCATCGTGCCCTTGGAAACAACCAAGTTCAGTGAGAAGAACGTAAAGCTTTATGAAGAGCTAACAAAGGCTGAGGTGAGCCTCTGATCTTGCGCTCTTCATCAATATAAAATCTTAAATTTTGAAAATCACTTTCCTCGGCACCGGCACATCGCAGGGCGTGCCCGTGATCGGGTGCGAGTGTGAAGTTTGCCGTTCGCTGGATTATCGTGATAAGCGATTGCGCGTATCAGTGCACCTGGAAATTGATGGCACAAGTTTGGTGATTGATACCGGTCCAGATTTTCGCCAGCAGATGCTGCGAGAAAGAGTTTCCAAATTAGATGCTGTGCTGCTCACGCATTCTCACAAAGATCATATAGCAGGCCTCGATGATGTTCGAGCTTTTAATTTTTTGCAGGCGAAAGGCATGCCTATCTATGGCACAGCAAAAACACTTGAGCAAGTGAAGAAGGAATTTTATTACGCCTTCGAGGCACAAAAATATCCCGGCACACCAGTTTTGAATTTGCAAGAATTGAACGACGATAAATTTGAGATAAACGGAATAAAAATTTTGCCTTTGCCTGTAATGCATTTGCACATGCCTGTGATGGGTTTTCGAATAGGCGACTTTAGCTATATCACCGACGCTAATTTTATTCCGGAAGAAACGCATTCCAGGTTGAAAGGCACGAAAGTATTGGCGCTGAATGCGCTGCAGAAAGAGAGCCATCAATCTCATTTCACTTTGGAAGAAGCGCTCGTTCAAGCTAAGATTATCAATGCCGAGCAGACTTACTTTACGCATATCAGTCATAAAATGGGATTGCATCAATCCGTCAGTAAAGAAATGCCTGACTCCAGCGCATTGGCGCACGATGGCTTGACTATAACTTTATAGTTGTGCACAACAATTATTATTTCCTTCGGCAGTTGAGCGCTCAGCTCAATGAAAAGATTGTTGGTTATTCGATTGTATCGTGTTTCAGCCAGAATAAAGATGAATTGATTATTGAACTGAATAATTCGCGCGAATCTTTTTTTATCAAAGCCAATCTTGTACCTGGATTTTGTTGCCTTTCTTTTCCAAATAATTTTCATCGTGCTCGAAAGAACAGTGTTGATTTATTTACAGCTGTCATTTTGAAGAAAGTTGTTGCGGTAAAGCAATTTGAAAACGAAAGGAGTTTCTCACTGCAATTGGAAGAAGGGCATTCGTTGATTTTTAAAATGCATAACCAGTTTGCAAATGTCTTGTACTTAGAAAAGGATATAGTAAAAGAGATTTTCAGAAATCATCTGCAGTCAGATTTCGAAATCATTCCTGATCAACTGAATCGATCTATTGATTTCAGTAAAGAGAATTTTTTTAAAAATATTTCCTCTCTCAGCTCAACCTATTTCACATTTGGAAAAACCGTTTGGGATTATCTGCTAGAAAGAAATTTTGGTCAATTAGATAATGATAGTCAGTGGCGATTGTTTGAACAAACGCTACAATTATTAGAAGGCCCTAAGTATTATTTAATTGAGCAAAAAGGAAAGCTCACATTCAGTCTTCTTCCTTTGGGAAAGATCTTGCAAGAATTTTCTGACCCTATACGCGCTCTCAATGAATTTTCTGATCGACTCATTCGTGATCAAGTTTTTTTTCAGGAAAAGGCAAGTGCATTGCATCAGCTTCGCGTGAGATTAAAAGGGAGTGAAGGCTATTTGAAAAAGAATGGGCTAAAGTTGAATGAGCTGACGAATGATCATCATTATCAACTCTGGGCCGATTTGCTCATGGCTAATCTTCATAATGTAAAGACGGGACTTGAAAAAGTTTCCTTTCCAAGTTTCTACGATGACAGTACAGTGGAAATCAAATTGAAGAAGGAATTGAATCCACAAAAGAATGCAGAGATCTTTTACAGAAAAGCCAAGAACCAGCAAATCGAAATCAACAAGCTGAAGGAGGCAATCACTCAGAAGGAAAATGAGATTTTGAAGCTTAAAGAATGGATTGGATTGACGGATGAAACTAGTGAATTGAAAGAGCTAAGAAAAATTGTAGTGGAAGCTGGTCTTGATAAAAAGAAACAAGGCCAAACAGAAACTTTGCCTTTTCACGAATTTGAATTCAAGGGATATAAAATCTTGGTGGGAAAGAATGCGGAATCAAACGATAAGCTCACGTTGAAATATTCTTACAAGGATGATCTATGGCTTCATGCCAAAGATGTTGCGGGTTCACACGTACTTGTCAAATACCAATCGGGTAAAAATTTTCCAAAGGACGTGATTGAATATGCGGCTGGATTAGCTGCCTACAATTCGAAGCGGAAAAATGAATCTCTTTGTCCAGTGGCATTCACCCAAAAGAAATTTGTTCGCAAGCGAAAAGGTGATCCTGCCGGAATGGTTGTGGTGGAGAGGGAAGAAGTAATTTTGGTAGAACCAATAAAAGCGTAATAAGAAAGATACTGGATTCTAGATACTGGACTTGCCAGCACCTAGAATCCAGTATCTGGTTTTTATTTTACCACGTTCACTTTGATTGTATTCGTTTTTCCACGCGCATTCATTGGCATGCTAGCGAGTACGATAAATGTATCTCCCGGTTTTACGTGGCCATCTTTCTTTAGAATTTCTTCCACGTCTGCAATGGTTTCATCGGTGCTTGCAGCTTTGTCGTAGTGATAGGCGCGGGTTGCCCAAACTAAATTCATGGCATTGAGAATTTCTTTTTTACTAGTAAAAGCAAAAATATTGGCGTTGGGTCGATGAGAAGAAGCTTTGTAGGCGCTATATCCTTGCAAGGTCATTCCAACAATTGCTTTGGCGTTCACATCCTTCGCCAATTTACAAGCAGTAAGGATTAAGCTGTCGCTTGAAAAATTTGGAGACTTTGGATCTGGATCATGGAACTTGAAAAATATATCTCCTTGTTTTTCAACGGAACCAATAGTGCGCACCATGCTTCGAATTACTTCAAGGGGATATTTACCCGAAGCTGTTTCTGCCGAAAGCATCAATGCATCAGCACCGTCCATCACAGCATTGGCCACATCGTTTGTCTCCGCACGGGTAGGGCGAGGATTTTCGATCATACTCTCCATCATTTGTGTAGCAACAATCACCGGCTTCGCAGCTTTGTTACATTTCTCAACCAACATCTTCTGGATCATGGGCACTTCTTCCATCCAAACTTCTACACCCAAATCTCCACGGGCTACCATCACGGCGTCGGTAGCGGTGATGATCGCGTCAATGTTTTCGAGTGCTTCCGGCTTTTCAATTTTTGCTACAATACGCGTAACTGATTGATTCTTGTTGATGATCTCACGCAAAGATTCTATATCTCCTGCTTTGCGCACGAACGACAAGGCTACCCAATTTACTTTATGCTTCAATCCAAATTCAAGGTCTTTCAAATCCTTTTCTGTTAAAGAAGGAGCAGAAACTTTGGTAAAGGGAAGGTTGATTCCTTTGCGTGGTTTCAGTGGGCCACCATAAATAACTGTTGAGACTACTTCTTCACCTCGAACTTCTTTTACCTTCAACTCTATTTTTCCGTCATCAATCAAAATCATATCACCTACTTTCACATCTTTAGGCAAACGCTCGTAAGAGGTGCTCACAATTTCGCGGTTGCCCATCATCTGGCGCGTGGTGATTGTTAATTCTTGACCGGCAACCAATTCTGTGCCTGGCTCTACATCATTCACCCGGATTTTTGGTCCTTGCAAATCTTGTAGCAATGCTACACTGGTTCCAAGCTCTTCGTTAAGTTCACGCACATTATTAATCACTTTGAGATGGTCTTCATGTGTGCCGTGAGAAAAATTTAATCGGAAAACATCAACACCTTCTTTAAGCAGCGCACGCAACATTTCTTTGGAGCTGGAAGCTGGGCCTACGGTTGCTACGATTTTTGTTTTGTTATACGAGATGCGATCCATCAGTTATTGGGTATAGGGTTAAAAAATGAAATACTCTTTTGTTTTTAGGGCGGCCAAAGGTATAAAAGCCACTAATTCAATGGAAGGAATATTGCGCAAGAGTTGCTGCAAACGATTGCTGTCGGTAAAAGCTTCTCCATGCGTTAATAAAATAAAGTCAAAATGAGGATGTTCCGCCACTAAAAAGTCCTTTGCGCTACTCTCTTCGATGGGTTTATTCTTAAAAAGCCTCAAGGAATTCACTTCTCCTATTTGTGCATAATGTAGATAATTATTGACAGCTTTATTTTTATTAATCACTTCATGATCCTCCGATTTTACCAATTTACTACCCAGCATATGGTTTAAT
>DASYTA010000464.1:0-5768 GCA_036002745.1 Cyclobacteriaceae bacterium
GATGTCGCTTTTAGTTCATTGACTCAAGCTGAACAAATCTGGAGAACTAAAACCGGCAGTAAAAACAATATCAATGCGGCCAGCATTTTTACGTTGACGGGAGATGTGTTTTACCAAATGAAAAACTATTTGAAGGCAGAAGAATTTTATAACAACGCGAAAAGCATTTATGAAAAATATTTCAGCCGGGCCCATCCAGAATATGTGAAAATTCTTTCCAAGTTGGCCAAGGTGTATTACATGGAGAAAGATTATAAACGATCAAAACGTAATATTGAGGAGGCGCTTAATGCCTACGATCTTTTCATCAAGCAATATTTCCCGGCTTTGAGTGAGCGCGAAAAAGCGAAGTATTGGAATACAATGAAAGGAGATTTTGAATTTTATAACACGTTGGCTTTTGGGCAGCTTGAAGATTTCCGCGACTTAGCGGGCAAAGTATATAACTATCAATTACTCACTAAAGCGTTGCTTTTAAGTTCATCGATTAAAATACGTGAACGTATTCAGAGCAGCTCAGATGAAAACCTGAAAATTGCTTACAATACCTGGGTGGAGAAAAAAGAATTTCTCACCAATGCGCTCTCTATGAGCAGCCAACAGTTGGTGCAAAATGGCATTGACCCAGCCGCGTTAGGAGCCGAAGTAGAAAAATTAGAAAGAGAATTAAGTGAGAAATCAGAACTGTTTAGTCAGGGTTTTGAAAATAAGAAAATCACTTACGAGAGTGTGCAGAAATCGATTGGAAAAAATGATGTGGCCGTTGAGATGGTACGCTATCGCTATTTTAACCACGACTTTACCGACTCAGTTGTGTACGTTGCCATGTATGTGAAGAATGATAATGCACGACCTAAAATAATTGCCTTTCCGGAAGGTCATAAGATGGAAGTGCGATACTTTCATTATTTCCGCAACAGTATTACCAGCAAGCTACCCGATCAGTATTCCTACAAAGTCTTTTGGGAACCGATTCAAAAAGAAATTGGTCAATATGCAACGATCTATTTTTCTCCGGATGGAATTTACAACCTGATCAATCTCGAGGCAGTCCCAACACCGGATGGAAAATACGTAATCGACAATTCCAACATTGTGATTGTAAGCAATACTAAAGATCTGTATTTGCGTAAGCTCAAGAAGAAGGAAGCATCTACAAACACAGCGACAATGTTTGGCAATCCTAAGTTTTATTTAGCCTCTACGGATAATCGCACCATTGCCGATTTGCCCGGTACCGAAAAAGAAGTGAATGAACTGGAGGAACTGCTAAAACAAAAAGGCTGGAAGACATCGGAATATGTAGAGACGTCAGCCACTGAAGAGCGCGTGAAAGAATTGGAGAGCCCTAAGATTTTCCACATTGCTACACACGGATTTACTACACCAGCAATCAGTGAAGATGATGCAAAGCAGATGACGCAAAGTGAAGCTCAACTTACTGAAAATCCATTATTGAAAACGGGATTGTTATTAAAGGGAGCCGGGGATTTGCTCAACAAGACAAAATACAATTACAACTTGGAAAATGGCATTCTCACAGCTTATGAGGCGATGAGTCTTAACCTTGATAAGACGGATTTAGTCGTGCTCAGTGCCTGTGAGACCGGACTCGGCGAAGTTTCAAATGGTGAAGGGGTGTATGGATTGCAGCGTGCATTTTTAGTAGCAGGCGCAAAAGTATTGATCATGAGTATGTTTAAGGTGGATGATGAAGCCACCCAAAAACTAATTCTCAATTTTTATAAAAAGTGGTTGACTACCGGCAATCTGCGCCAGAGTTTTGTGGATGCGAAAAAAGAATTGAGAGTAGAATATCCTGAACCAATTTATTGGGGTGCGTTTATGATGATTGGGTTGGATTGAGCAAGTAAAATAACCGTAAAGGAGCTTCTATTTTTTTTTAAATAACTTCTCTGTGAATTATTTTATTTTGAGTCATAGTACACGTTAATTTCGACGCGCCTGTTTTTTGCTCGATCTTCTTCCGAGGTATTACTATTAAGCGGATCTGACATTCCCTTCCCTTCCGTGGCAATTCGTCCTGGATCAATTCCTACTTTAGACAGATACTTTTTTATTTCCTCAGCTCGCTTTAACGAAAGGTGCTGGTTGTATTTTTCATTTCCACGGTTATCAGTGTGACCTGTAATTTTCAATTTCAAATTTTCATTGGCAGTTAAATTGTCTGCAAGCTCGTTGAGGAATTTTTCCGTTTCATCATCAAGATCAATGCTGTTGTATTCAAAATGAAACCGCAAGGTAATTTTTTCAACGATCAATGGTTCGTGTGTGATTTTGCCTGCCTTTGCTTGGGCATCAAGTTGAGTAGAATCATTTTCGGCCACCGTTATAAATTCAGTATTTGTGGTGGGCGAAATTTTTTGATCGCTTGAAGTAATAGAAATGGTGTCTTTCTTTGTAATCAATTGCTTGTTCGGAGTTTTTTTGGCGATCGGAGTTTGTTCTTTCGTAGTTATTTTTTTTGTAATTGTAGTTTGTTTTTTGGTAGCTGGACTTTTTGACCTTCTGTTCTTTATTCTTCTATTCGGTGGACTAACAGGAGCTCGGTATTCAAGACCAATTTCAAAGGCTCCTGTATTTCCATAATTTTTAATCACGATAGGGAAATCATAGCTGAGGCCAAGAGACAATTTTTCATTGTGCAACTGAATGCCCACAATTCCGGATCGTCCGATAACATACCGAGTTATAAAATCAATTTTATCAGTCATAGTCCTCGAGGTTGGGTTTAGATCATATTGCCATCGTGCACCCACATTGAAAACGCCTTTACCGGCGCTATATGTTAAAAGCATATCAGTATAGGTGGTCAGTTGAGCTTGTTTGTTTAATCGAAAAGTACCGTGCGTTGTCCATGTGGAGGAGAGCTGACTATCATCGCCAATAAAGGAGTTGTTGGGTTTATTAAAGTCAAAGATGGCACCATCCAATTGACTGATAAGACTTCCGCGCCTGTCTGTTTTGTTCCATAACAGGCCAGTGCTAAAAGTATAGTACTTAGTGTTTAGTGAGCCTGCACTTTCACCATTAAAAGTGGAGGGATCAAAGCCGCGGCCTTCGATGTATTGTGATCCCGTAAACAAACCACTATAATCGATGCGTTGTGCTTTCATCAATCCACGAAATCCAATCGAAAGGCTCTCGTATTTTCCGGTTTGTATATTTAATGCATAACTCAACGCCATCTCCTGAGTTTTGAAAATTCCGCCGGAACGATCATCCAAAAAAGATACTCCAAGTCCTGCCCATGGTGTTCCAGTACTTTGCCTTAGCAGTGGATAAGCGATGGAAAAAAAATTACTATTGATATTAAAATCGCCACCAGTTTTTTGGTTTCTATAATCAAAATCAACGGAAGCATACTTGGTCAATCCAAGCCAGCCCGGATTGACGCGCGTTTGTGTAAAATTATACTGACTAAATTGAAACTGTTGAGCAACAGCAATGTTCTGCGCAGCGATTAGAATTAATAGGAGAGTTGGGAAATACTTCTTCATTATCTAACGAGAAGGAATGCTCCTGATTTTTTTCCGTTCAGTGTGAGTGTTTCTCCTCCGTTGTTTCCTTCTACTCTCCAATAATATGTGCCAGGCGGTTGAGGTTGGCCGTTGGCAAGCCCACTCCAACCTTGATAGACAGCTGTTGTAACATCCCTTGTATCAAAGACAATGTTGCCCTCACGATTGTATATCGTAAATCTGAAGTTACTTGCAGAACTAAGGCCGAAAATTTTTAATTCATCATTCTTCCCATCTCCATTGGGAGTAAACAGCGTTGGAATAAAGCCTGACTCCATTACCTCTACCAGTACCTTAGTTGAAGCAGTGCAACCGACACTATCCTTTGCTATAACTGTATATTCTGTTGTGATGCTCGGCGTGGCAATCGGGCAACATACCGTATCGCTATTTAAAGTGGAAGCCGGTGACCAATTGTAAGTGTTTCCACCACTAGCAGAAAGTTGAACACTACTACCCTTTTCAATTTGATATTGACTTGCCCCAATGTTGAGATCAGGTTTACTAATATTTAAATTGAAAGTCTCCTTTAGCCAACAGCTTTGCTTGTTGCTTCCCAAGGCCTTAAATACAACTGGCTTTTGCAGTACTACGTTTAATTGATTACCTGTAGAGACTGTAGCATTGAGATTATTTTTCCATGTTACATTCTGCCATTCGCTGTCAACGGTTAATAAATTTTGCGAGCCTTCGCAATTCCAGACATTGTGAACAATTTTTACTGTATCGGAATTGGAAGCTGCAATTTTGAAGAGCCTAATAGCCCAACAAGAAGAGCTGCCGGGAGGATTAAAGGCGAAAATAGTATCTGATTCGAATTGGTGATAGCTCAAATTGTCATGAGTTCCTAAAAAACCATTTTTAAAAGAAAACCACATTGCTCCCGAGGCATTAGGTTCGAGATGTAGAGAAGTGGTGTCGCACATGGTAAAACTTTGGGTTGAAACATTGCCGCATCCAGAACAGCTAGTTGAAGCAGCTTTAGCTTTTACAGTGAACGAATTGTCAATGGATTGCACTTCGAAAGCATAACCTGCGCTAACTTTTTGAATGGAATAATTGGAAGTGCCTACATTGCCATGCGATACAAGTAGTCGTTCATGATTAGTGAGATCATATTCAGGAGCAACAGCAGTAGTATCACTTTTAAAGACTTTAAGATCATAGGTAACTGTTGTACTGCTGGTGTGATCGTCAAGAGTTTTAGTCCAATAATAAAACATCCGATCATAGAGTTGAACACCCAATGGGCATGCAACAAGTGAAGGTCCTTTATTCACTGCAGTTATAGCATTATTAAAAACAACGATCGAATCACTTCTTAATTGGATCAAATCAAGATCTCCATCACGATCGTAATCGCCATAGTCCTGGACTTTGGCGTTTGCAACTGGCAAAGAAACTGAGTCACCAGAAAATGTTTTGATCCAACTCTTCTCGATGTTGTTCGTTTTTCCGAAAAATGCGATATCAGCTTTTCCATCGCTTGTGAAATCAGCAATTTGGATTGAAGCAGAATCAAGGCTTGGAAATAATTTTCCTGGGCTAAAGTTGGTGACATTGTTTTGAAAGACTTGGGTAACTAAGGCATTCGTAGAATTTTTTCCTGAAACCAAAATGTCAAAAAAACCATCGTGGTTAAGGTCACCAGTAACAAAGGACCCATTTATATCTGACACTTGAATTTTGTTTAAAATTTTGAAGTTATCAGCCATTAACAAAAGTGAAGTGGTGGGTTGATTGTTTGCATCTAATCCGCTAAAGACAATGTCGTGAAATAAGTTACCATCAAAGTCAAATGATAGAAGAGAAGTAGCTTTAATAATCGTGTCTTTACGATGAGTAAATTTCCCGGCGGCTTGTTCATAGAAATGCAATAAACTGGCGTCAGAACCAACAAAGTCTTTTTGACCATCATTGTTCAGATCAGCAAAAAGAAATTCGGTAAAAGCTTTATTTTGAATTATGACTTGCCTTTTTTCAAAATTAAACTCACCTGAATTTATAAAGGCTTCAGTACTCTCTATGCCAGAAATTTTGCGTCCGGAAAGTACAATATCGATTTTGTTATCATTGTTAATGTCTGTCAGATTGAATTTTCCGAATTGATATCCGGATGAAATGGTTTTAGCAAGGGTAAATGAATCATGTCCTAGATTTTTAATGAAAGAAAATTTCATTTCACCTTGAATTTGATTCACAATCAATACATCGAGCAGGCTGTCG
>DASYTA010000465.1:0-4603 GCA_036002745.1 Cyclobacteriaceae bacterium
CAATTGACCAGGAGACCAGCCACTGTACCCAAGAAAAAATTTGATATCCTCATGTCGAAGTTCCTTACTTTCCAATTTCTCAATCAACTGCTCGAATTCGCCTCCCCAATAAATTCCTTCAGATATTTCAATGGCTCCCTCAATCCCATCACAGCGATGAATGTAATGCAACGTGTCTTGTTGCACGGGTCCACCCATACAAACAACATTTTCTAATTGCCCCAAGTCCTTTATAAGCTCGCCTAATTTAGATAAAGACGGCTTATTAAGGACGAATCCTACAGTACCTTCTTCATTATGTTCACAAAGTAATATGATCGTTCTTTCAAAATTAGGATCAGGCAAATAGGGTTCAGAAATCAAGAGCCTTCCGGCCTGCGGTTTCAGTTTATTTGCATAATCAAAAAAATCCATATCTCTTTTTCTTAAAACGTCACTAAATTGCCGAAGGTTAAAATCATCAGGATTTACCCTAAAAACTTTCCAAATAACCTTTTTTTTGCCTTAACCGCAACATCAATTTGAAACCTTTATCTGACATTAGAAGAGATTATTCCAAAATGGCATTGGATGTAAACGCGGTGAGCAAAGATCCTATTGCGCAATTTGAAAAGTGGTTTCAAGAGGCAATGACATCAAACATTCCCGAACCCAATGCCCTCACGCTTTCTACGGTATCTGAAGATGGGCGACCTTCCGGAAGAATTGTTTTGTTGAAAGGTGTTGAAAGAGGAAAATTTGTCTTTTATAGTAATTATCAAAGCCAAAAAGGAAAGGAACTTGATAAAAATCCAGCCTGCGGGCTTACTTTTTTTTGGGCCGAACTTGAACGTCAGGTGCGAATTGAAGGAATTGCATCAAGAGCAGATGTAGCTTCGTCAGAAAAATACTTTCAAAGCCGCCCGCGTGAAAGCCAAGTGGGTGCTTGGGCATCACCACAAAGCGCAATTATTTCGAATCGAGAAATCCTCGATGAACGAGTTAAGAAGATTCAAGAGAAATTTCAAGGACAGGATAAATTACCGAAGCCTAACCAATGGGGCGGATTTGAAGTTGAGCCACTGAAAATTGAATTCTGGCAAGGGCGACCAAACCGATTGCACGATCGAATCGTATTTACTAAAGTAGATGACACCTGGCAAATACACAGGCTTGCGCCATAATCATTTTAAGTGAAATAGGTTATTCACCCCTATCAAGTTCCTTACGGTATAACCCTCTCCATATTTAGCACCGATGGCGTAACCCAATTCGTGACCGCGAGCTTCGATCAACTTCATAAAACCAGGATTGGATATGAACGTCTCAGGTTCATTGCTTTTAGGATCGTAAAATTGGGATCGGAATGCGCGAAGAGATTCAAGTTTCTTTTCCCAAAAATCAGAAACATCCACAACAAAGTCAGGTTGTATGTATTGACTCTGAATAAAATAATAAACTGATTTTGGTCTCCAAGCAATTTGAGGTTTGCCATTTTCCTGAGTTTCCACTTTCGTCAAACCGGAAAGAAAACAAGATTCATAAACTAAGTCAGAAGCACGACCATGGTCTGGATGACGATCGTGAATAGCGTTGGTTAAAACAATTTCGGGTTGGTATTTGCGAATAGCCCTAACTACCTTCAACTGATCTTCTTCTGAATTCTTGAAGAAGCCATCTCTTAAGCCAAGATTTTCACGAACAGAAAGGCCAAGAACTTTAGATGAATCGGCAGCTTCCTGATCGCGAATCGCTGCTGTCCCTCGTGTACCAAGTTCACCACGGGTAAGATCCGCCACTCCAACTTTAAAACCTAAAGAAACGTGTTTTGCAATCGTGCCTCCACAACTGATTTCAGCATCGTCAGGGTGAGCAGCAAGAACAAGGATATCTAATTTCATCTAATTAGGAATGAGCCAATTCCATTTCTTTTGCTGCTAAAAATTTCTCCGCATCTAATGCACCCATGCATCCAGTGCCAGCAGCCGTTATCGCCTGACGATAGATTCTATCAGCCACATCTCCTACTGCGAACACGCCTTCAACGTTAGTTTTAGTAGTGCCAGGTTCAACTTTCACATAGCCTGCCTCATCCATATTCAACTGGCCTTTGAAGATTTCTGTATTGGGTTGATGGCCAATTGCCAAAAAGAAACCCTGAACCGGAATTGTTTTTTTCACCCCATTCGTTACAACACGAACGGCATTAACACCACTATCATCACCTAGAATCTCTTCTGTTTCTGTGTTCCAATGGATCTCAATGTTAGGAGTATTCTTAACCCGCTGTTGCATAATCTTAGAAGCGCGCATTTCACTTCTTCGTACAATGAGATGAACTTTTGTGCAAAGATTAGCTAAGTAAGTTGATTCTTCTGCAGCCGAGTCTCCTGCACCAACAACGGCTACTTCTTTTCCACGATAAAAATATCCATCACACACAGCGCAAGCTGAAACGCCTTTGTTCATATATGATTGTTCTGATGGCAAGCCCAAGTATTTAGCTGTTGCCCCTGTCGCAACGATCACCGTTTCTGCTTCAACAGTATTCTTTTCATCAATGGTAACTTTTAATGGCCACACAGAGAAGTCCACAGATGTCGCTAGACCATAATTAATTTTAGTACCAAAACGCTCAGCTTGCTTTTGCAAGTCAATCATCATTTGCGGGCCATTAATTCCATCGGGATAACCAGGGAAATTCTCTACATCATTGGTAGTTGTTAACTGACCTCCAGGCTGGCCTCCAGTATAAAGTATTGGACTTAGCCCAGCGCGTGCTGCATAGATAGCAGCAGTGTAACCAGCAGGACCAGAACCGATAATCAAAACCTTCACTTTTTCAACAGTATTCATACGCTTCTAAATTTTATAAAAAAAGGTCTCAACAAATTGAGACCTCGAATTCAATCATGATAATAACATTACTAGCCTAAGTAAGGTTTCAAAGCCTTGCTTCTGCTGGTGTGTCTCAATCTTCTAATTGCTTTCTCCTTGATCTGGCGAACTCGTTCACGGGTTAGGCTGAACTTCTCTCCAATTTCTTCCAATGTCATGGCGTGCTCTCCGTTCAAACCGAAGTATAATGTAATCACATCAGCTTCACGTTGGGTTAATGTTGATAGAGCTCGCTGCACTTCTCTTCGCAACGAATCGGTCATCAATCCCGAGTCGGGAGTTTCTTCACTGTCGTTTTCAAGAACATCCAACAAGCTATTCTCTTCACCTTGCACAAACGGTGCGTCCATAGACACATGGCGACCTGAAATCTTCATAGTATCAACCACTTCCGCAGTTGTAACTTCTAATACTTCTGCTAACTCTTCAGGTGAAGGTTCGCGTTCGTACTTTTGTTCGAGTTCAGAAAAAGTCTTTGAAATTTTATTCAGTGATCCAACTCTGTTCAGCGGGAGACGCACTATACGAGATTGCTCAGCCAGTGCTTGAAGAATGGATTGACGAATCCACCATACAGCGTAAGAAATGAACTTGAATCCGCGGGTTTCATCAAAACGTTGAGCTGCTTTGATCAATCCCAAGTTTCCTTCATTGATAAGGTCTCCTAATGATAATCCTTGATTTTGATATTGCTTTGCAACAGACACCACAAAGCGCAAATTTGCTTTGGTCAATTTCTCCAATGCAATTTGATCGCCTTCCTTAATGCGCTTGGCCAACTCTACTTCTTCATCGGGCGTCAATAAGTCCACCTTTCCAATCTCCTGTAAGTATTTATCAAGCGACTGGCTTTCGCGGTTGGTAATTTGTTTACTGATCTTAAGCTGTCTCATCGGCTTTTATACATCGTTTTAATCAAACACGTGAAATTCAGAAATAAGTTCCAAAAAACAATAAGTTACAACTGTTCAAGTAAAAAAAACAGTTGTTCAACTGTTCTTTGGATACCCCTTATGCGGTTGGTGCTCCCTCCTTTGCAGGAGATTTGGGCAACAACACTTTGCGCGACAACCTGAATTTACCTGTTTTCTTATCTACTTCAATCAATTTTACCTTTACTTCTTCACCAACCTCGAGCACTCCGTCCATCGTTTCGAGACGTTCCCATTTGATCTCAGAAATGTGTAACAAACCATCTTTGCCTGGCATGAACTCAACGAACGCGCCAAATGGCATGATCGATTTCACAACTCCTGAGTACACTTCGCCCACTTCCGGAACAGCAACAATCGCTTTTACACGCTTAACAGCTGCATCCATAATGGTCTGATCAGTCGCAAAAATATTTACTAAACCTTTATTGCCAACTTCTTCGATCACAATAGTTGCACCCGTAGTTTTCTGAATATCCTGAACTACTTTTCCACCAGGCCCGATTACGGCTCCAATCAAATCCTTGTCGATAGTGATGGTAACTGCGCGTGGAGCATGAGGTTTAAGATCAGCTTTCGGTGCAGAAAGTGATTTCTTCATCTCATTGAGAATGTGCAAGCGACCTTCCTTTGCCTGATGCAGCGCTTCACTCAAAACTTCATAGGTCAAGCCATCTACTTTCAAATCCATTTGACAAGCAGTGATACCTTTCTCAGTTCCAGTTACTTTAAAATCCATATCACCTAAGTGATCTTCATCACCAAGGATATCAGAAAGAATTGCGTATCTGCCT
>DASYTA010000466.1:0-5778 GCA_036002745.1 Cyclobacteriaceae bacterium
AGAATTTCTTTTTAAGATGTTATCAACTGAGGATTAGTTTCATAAACTCGTTCTATCACAAATAATACTGCAAATGGGGTTAGGCATTCTTATCTTATTCCGACTTCAACGTCTCAGCCGGATTTACTCTTGCTGTTTTCAAGGTTAGAAAACTCAACGTCAACCAGCATACCAGCACAAGGCTAATGCCTGTGATCACAAATACAACAGGGTTGATCGATATTCGGTACGAAAAATTTTGGAGCCAGCCGTTCATCAACCACCATACCAATGGCACTGATAATACAACTGCTATTAAAACCAATCGTGTGAAGTCTTTTATTAGCAGCACGATTAGACTCGACAAATTTGCTCCCAGTACTTTACGAATACTCACTTCTTTTGTTCGTTGTCGGAAAGCCAGCGCGGCAATGCCGAGCAACCCTATGCTGGCGATCCCCACTCCTAGGAAAGAAAAAATATCCAACACCGCAACCATATTTTGCTCCTCGCGATAAAGTTGATCAAGCTGTGAATCGAGAAATGAAAATTCAAAATGAAAACGATCATCAAATTGACGCCAGGTTTTTTCAACATTGCTTATGGTGTTTTCAAAGTTGGAGGACTGAATTTTTATGACAGCATAGTTATAGCGGTTTTCCATCCGCATAAGTAGCGGGCGCAACGGTTCATGCAATGATTGAAAATGAAAATCTTTTACTACTCCCACGATGGGACCCCTCACCGGTGGCCCACCATCACGAACCCACACAATTTCTTTTCCGGTAGCGTTCTTTAAGCCCAGTTGATTGACGGCTGATTCATTTAATATAAATGCATTAGAGTCAGCAATGTTCTTCATAAATCCGCGACCCTCGGCTAAAGAGATATTCATCACTTTTAAAAAATCAGGATCTACCATCGATTCAGAGGCATCTTGTTTTTCTTCAGGTTCTTGCACGGCATAAATCGAATTTTGGTTGTATGACTTTCCAGGAACATTAGAAGCTGCTGAAACACCTAACACACCAGGCACTTTAAACATTTCGGTGCGTAATTCTTCAATTCGATTGTTTATCGATCGATCTTTGATAGGAAGTACAATTACTTCTTCTGGTTTAAATCCAAGATCTTTGTGCTGAATAAATTTTACTTGTTGTGTGATAATGGCACTCGATGAAATCAATGCCATAGACGCAACGAATTGAAAAACAATAAATACTTTCCTCAAATTAAAACGTTGAGGTTGGCCCAGATTATTCTTCAAGATCAAGGCAGGCTTTGCAGCTGATAATATCAGCGATGGGTAAATTCCAGCACCGATCGCAATGATCAAACCAAGCGTTGGTAGCAATAACAAAAAGCTTTCCTGTTCTATTGCGAAAGCTTTACCGTTTAATGCTTGAAGAACGGGTATAAAAATTTCAATCAGAAAAATGGCAAACAACAACGATATGCTTGTGACCAAGACTGACTCGGCCATAAATTGAAAAGTAAGTTGTTGACGAAATGCGCCCAACGATTTGCGAACACCAATTTCTTTCATTCGCTCAGTGGCTTGCGCCATGTTGAGGTTTAAAAAATTCACCGCACCCACGATCATGATTAAGAGAGCGGCAGCTGCCATCAAATAAACATAGGCAATGTTTCCATTGGGCTCCAGCTCCCATCTTAAATGAGATTGTAAATGAATGCTGGTGATTGGCTGTAGTTCAAATCCGTAGTTGTGTTCTTTCAACCACTTAACGTCCTCATCGCTATAGGATATGTATTTTCTTGACCACTCTAGCAATTTTTTTTCTAAAGCTTTTGCATCAGTGCCTGGCTTGAGACGCACATAATTATAGTGTCCAAAGTCACCCCACTTGTAATATTCATCATCAGCATCTTTTTCTCGTACATAGGAAACCAAAAAATCAAAATGGAAATGAGAGGTCTGCGGAACATCTTTAAATACACCCAGAACCTCAACAAAATCTTTTTCATTATTCACTTCAAGTTGCCTGCCAATACATTCTGTTGTACCAAAATACTTTATTGCAATAGATTCAGAAATTAAAAGACCGCCAGAATTTTTTAATACTGTCTCTGGGTTTCCTTTGAGGAGCGGAAAAGTAAAAACTTTAAAAAAAGTACTATCAACCGCCAACACATTGCTTTCATCATAGCGCACATCTTTCTCAGGATTGTGGACAGAAAAAACCCTTCGTGTAAGTCCTGGTCCCCACAAAGGAGAAAGACTCACAGCACTTTCTACTTCAGGAAAATCCTGCACCATGGCCTGAGCCATAGGATGAGGTGTGCGTGTTTGTGGATTAGTGTTGATCCACGCTACACGATAAATATTTTCTGCACCATCATGAAAGCGATCATAACTCAACTCCAGCTTAAGGTACTGTACAATAAAAAATACGGAAGCGATCCCAATAGCAAGGCTTGCGATGGTGATCACCGAGTAAAATTTATTTCGGATTAAGTTTCGAAAAGCGTTGGTAAGATAATGTTGAAGCATATCACTTATTCTCAAAATTCAAGTTTGGTTTACTCACTCCTTAAACTATCCACCGGATTGCCATGTGCCGCCTTGAGCACTTGATAACCAATGGCAAATGAAACAATGATAAGCACCATCAAGAAACTCATCGCATACATCGCTATATCAATCGTGGTGTGATAAATAAAATTGTTAAGCCACTCCTTTAATAAATAATACGAGACGGGGATTGCGATAATAAAACCAGTCAACACTAGTAAAGCGAAATCGCGATAAATCAAAACCAGCACCGACCGTACACTGGCGCCGAGAACTTTGCGCACACCAATTTCTTTCAACTTTCGTTGCACCGTAAAAAGAACAAGCCCATAAACACCAAGACTAGCGATTAAGATGGCGATTACGCTGAACGATTGAATAATGAATCCAAAGTTTTTATAGTTGGAATATTGTTGATTCAATTGTTCTTCTAAAAAAGTATATTCAAACGCCTTTTCAGGAAAGAGTTGGTCCCACTCCTTTTGGATTTGCGTAATCATTTGTTGTGGTGTGCGGCTCTCAAACTTCACAGACAAAGTATTAAACTGCGTTTCATCAATGGTGAGTATCAATGCGGATATGGCAGTTGTAAGCGCCGAAAAATTGAAATCACTAACTACTCCAACTACTTTTCCTTTCTTGCCTTCACGGTTGATGGTTTTTCCTAAAGCCTGCTCGGGAGTTCCCCACTTGAATTCATTTAAAGCCGTTTCGTTAACTATAAATGCTTCTTTAGCATCGGCCGCATTCTCCCGGCTAAAAGTTCTGCCTGCTATTAGTTTCATTCCAAAGGCTGAGAGAAAATCATACTCTACAGAAAGATTAGCTGCCAATAAATTATCCTCTTGTGTAAATCCTTCGGGTACTATTCCACGATAAATTACACCTGTGCCAAGTGGAGCAGATGATAGTGCAGTGTTTTTAATTTCAGGGAGTTGCTGTAGAGTATTTCGAAAGGTTTCAATCCGTTGGCTAAAAGTGCTATCCTTCTGCTGAAAAAAATTATTTAAATTTTGGTTGAACAATGGAATAGTAATAACGTTTTCCTTTTGAAACCCTAGTGGCCGATTTTCTAAATAATTCATTTGTTTCACAATCAATATCGATCCTGAAACCAGCAAGCAAGCGATGGTGAGCTGAACAACCACCAGTGACTTGCGCAACCATTGACTGCCATGGCCGCTGAAACCTGATCCTTTTAATGCGCTAATTGATTCGAAGCGTGTAACAAAGATCGCCGGATAGGCCCCAGCCAAAAAAGTGATCGTTACCAGCAAACCAATTCCTGTCAATATTAATGTGGTGTCAACGACCTCTTTGAAAACCAAATGTTTGTCGGTTAACAAGTTGAGGAGTGGCAGTGCGAAATCAAATGCAATAAAGCTAAGCACAAGCGCAATCAAGCAGAACAAAAAACTTTCAGCCAGAAACTGACTGATCAGTTGATGCTTCATCGAGCCTAAAATTTTACGAATCCCGATTTCCTTAATACGCGTGAGGGATTGTGCTGTGCTCAAATTGATATAGTTGATGCAAGCGATTAGCAATGTTAATATCCCTGCAAATGCAAACACATAAATGTTAGTCATCGTGTTGGTAGCCGATGGTTCCGCCTGCAAGTCGCTCTTCAAGTGAATATCTGTGATCGGCATAAGTTGAAATACCTGCCCCATAAGAAGACGCGGGCTAGCATACTTCTTAAGGAACTCGCCCATTTTATTATTGATATTTTCAGGAGTGGCGCCTTCTTTCAACAACACATAGGTATAAGAATGACTGATAACAAAATTCATTGCAAGGTTTTTCCGAAGTACTTCCTCTGTCTTCTCATCTTCCAATTCAAACTGGTCGTCATACGGAACGAGCATGTTAAATCGAATGTGAGAGTTCTCCGGAAAATTTTTAACAACACCTGCTACTTTGAACAAATGCTTGCCTGAAAAAAGAAGCGACTCGCCAATCGGATTTTTCGTACCGAAATATTTTGTCGCCATTTCTTCATTGATCAAAACAGTGTACTTATCATACAAAGCACGCTGGGGATTACCTGCAACAAATTGCAAGGTGAACATCTTGGTAAAAGAAGAGTCAGCGAAATAAACATTTGATTCTTCGAACGATTGATTTCCTTCTGGTAACCGAATGCTCACGTTTCTTCCATACAATCGGGCTGTTTCTTCAACTTCAGGAAAATATTCTTTCAGCACCGGAGCGATGGGCGGTGGTGTGCTCGCCAGCTTTAATCCATTAGAAACAAGATACTTGAAACGGTAAAGCCGCGATGCCTTTTCTTGAAACTGATCGTAGCTCAGTTCACTTCGAGTGTATGCGAAAATCAAAAGAGCAAGTGAGAGGCCACAGGTGAGGCCGACAAAATTGATTACAGAATAAACTTTGTAGCGAAGAATATTTCGCCAAGCGGTTTTGAAGAAATTTTTAAGCATAGGTTAGTTGGTTAGTTCTTTTCCTTACTCACTCCTTAAACTATCCACCGGATTACCAATAGCAGTTTTGATTGACTCAAAACTTACGGTAATCAAAGCAATTGCCAATGCTACTATTCCAGCGAGTGCAAAGACAATCCATCCAATGGAAATTTTATAAGCAAAACCTTCCAGCCATTTGTACATTCCATACCATGCAATAGGAACCGCAATAACAAAAGCAATCAGCACTAGTTTTACAAACTCAATTGACATCATCCTAACAATTTGAGTTACACTCGCTCCCATTACTTTGCGAATACCAATCTCTTTGAATCTGCGTTCAGCCATGTAAGATGAAAGTCCGTACAACCCAAGCGCGCAAATGATCATGGCGATCAAACCAAAGCTTGTAATGATACTGGATACTCTTCGATCTTCATCATATTGTTTTTGGATGTTTTGATCAAGGAATGAATATTCAAATGGCGTATCATTGATCAATGATTTCCACGTTTTTTCAATGGATTTTATATTTTCTTCAAAGTTGGAAGGCGAAACTGAAGCGATGATGTTGTAATATCGCTTAGTACTATCAGGCATCTCAAACAAGGTCGGCTTGATTTCTCCATGCAAAGATCCCTGATTGAAATCTTCCATCACACCAATCACTTGAAAATCATATCTCTTTTTTTGCCAATCGAAATGTAAATTTTGCCCCACGATTTTCTCGGGAGTAAATCCGAGTCTACTTGCTGCTGTTTTATTCAAAATCAATTTCGTGTCCTTCTCCATTGCACGGTTGTCGGTAAAGGCACGCCCCGCGATTAGTTTTATGTTCAA
>DASYTA010000467.1:0-8815 GCA_036002745.1 Cyclobacteriaceae bacterium
AAAAATACGGTCATAATCAAGTTGCTCAGATTAATACTTATGGTACGATGGCTGCAAAATCTTCAATCCGCGATTGCGCGCGTGTGATGGAGTTGCCATTAGCGGAATCAAATAGTCTCGCCAAGCTTGTTCCTGAACGGCCCGGCACAACATTGGAGAAAGCATTCGAGGAAGTAAAAGAGTTAAGTGAATTCAAGAAAGGCTCGGACTTAAAAGCTCAGGTGCTCAAGCAAGCGGTGGTGTTGGAAGGCTCCTTACGCAACACGGGCACGCATGCATGCGGTGTGATTATCACACCTGACGACCTCACCAAGTTCGTTCCTGTCTCAAAAACAAAAGAGGGTGACATGCTCGTCACACAGTTTGACAACAGTGTTGTTGAGAGTGCGGGCTTGCTGAAGATGGACTTTTTGGGGCTGACAACCCTCACCATCATCACCACTGCTTTAAAGAATATTAAAAAGCGTCATGGTGTTGAAATCGATATTGATAAAATTCCTCTTAACGATTTAAAAACGTATCAACTCTATCAGCGCGGAGAAACTATCGGCACATTTCAATTTGAAAGTGATGGCATGCTCACTTATCTCAAGCAATTGAAGCCCGATAAGTTTGAGGACCTCATCGCGATGAATGCGTTGTATCGTCCTGGTCCGATGGAATACATTCCCAACTTCATCGCGCGTAAGCATGGTCGTGAGACCATCAAATACGACTTGCCAGAGATGGAAGAGTTTTTGAAAGACACCTACGGCATCACAGTCTACCAGGAGCAGGTAATGTTGCTTTCGCAGAAGCTTGCCAATTTCAGCAAGGGTGATGCCGACGTGTTGCGTAAAGCGATGGGTAAAAAACAAATCGAAGTTCTTGATAAGATGAAGCCCAAGTTTATCGAAGGTTGTAAGAAGAACAATCACGATGAACGTGTCGCTGAAAAAGTTTGGAAAGATTGGGAAGCATTTGCGCAATATGCTTTCAATAAATCACACTCGACTTGTTATTCGTTAGTTGCTTATCAAACTGCTTACCTCAAGGCAAACTATCCGGCCGAATACATGGCGGCTGTCTTAACGCACTCACAAAATAATTTAGATAGTGTCACTTACTTTATTGAAGAATGCCGCAGACAAGGTATTGAAGTTCTCGGACCACACGTAAATGAATCGGGAGTATTCTTTGAAGTGAATAAGAAAGGAGAAATCCGTTTCGGGCTTGGGGCCATCAAAGGTGCAGGTGATGCTGCAGTAGAAGCGATCATCCACGAGCGTGATGCACATGGCGCATATGCGGATATTTTTGATTTTGCAAAAAGACTCAGTCAGCGATCAGTAAACAAAAAGACATTTGAGTGCCTTGCATTGTCCGGCGCATTTGATTGCTTCCCTCAATATCATCGCCGACAATACATTGCAGGCAAGGAAGGCGACATCTCGTTAACAGAAAAAGTAATTCGCTATTCCACCAAACTGCAACAAGAAACCGACAGTGCTCAGGCAAGTTTGTTTGGCGGATCTACTGGCACACAAATGCCGCAACCAAAAATTGATAACATTGAGCCATTCAGTGAAATCGAAAAACTTCATTTTGAAAAAGAAGTGGTAGGTGTTTACATCTCCGGTCACCCACTCGACAATTTCAAATTTGAGATTGATACGTTTACTAACCTATCTGTTATTGAATTGAATGATCTCGACAGCAAAGAAGGAAAAGATTGCAAAGTCGGCGGCATTGTTTCTTCCGTGGAGCATCGAATGACGAAAACAGGAAAGCCATTTGGAAAATTATCCATCGAAGATTACAGCGGGAAGTATGAGTTCACCATGTGGAGCGAGGATTATTTGAAATATAAATCCTTCCTCATGCCTGGGTTGTTTCTTTTTATCGAAGGAAAAGTGTCTCGCAAAACATGGGGCGACATGAGCATGGAGTTTAGAATCAAAGGCATTGAGCTTTTGAATGAACTTGGCGTGAAGCGCACGAAAGGATTATCCATTAAAATGAATTCAGTAAACATTAGTCCCGACTTGATTTCTCAAATCGAAAAACTTTGCAACGAATACAGTGGCAAATGTCCTCTCTACTTAAAAATTCAGGATGACCACGAAAAAATTAATTTGGAATTACTTTCACGGAAATTCCAAATTAAACCGGTGAATGAAATGGTGGTGAAGTTCAGAAAGATTAAAGATGTGGCGATAGAGGTGGTGGCATAAATGCTATTTTAGCAAAGGCAAAAAGTTCGCTCCCAGATTTTCAGCAATAATTTTTCGGTAGCGCACACTTTTTCGGTATTCCGGTGTCAAAAATTCTTTCCAGATCGGTTCCCAATCATTTTGTTTCGCCATAATAAAAGCTACCTCTTCAGCATTTCCCAAGTTGACATTTTGTCTTTTTATAGGGAGCTGTCTGCGCGTGGCATCAATGTATTCCGTAAGTTCCAGTATGGCAAAATATTTTGAACCACTGGTAAGCTCCTTTAAAACCTCTGTTCCAGAATTGACAAAGGTCACTTTTAATCCAGGCGCATATTCTTTCTTAATTTTCTCTATCAATTTTACATGGGTACTACCGGCAATTATTTTTGCACTGTATTCCTTCATCGTGGTGCCGATCTCTTTTACATCGGTAATATTAGGTGCCTCATTGTTGGTGAGCATCATCAGGGGGCTATTCATGAAAGACGGCGTAAACTTTAAAATTTTTTTCCGCTCTTCGGTTATGGTTACGTTCGTTACCCCTAAAATATTGGGCGTGTTTTGAGTGATGGATAAGAAGGTTGGAAATACCTGCTCTTGTCCGGCATACTTGATTTCTACTTTCTTACCATATTTCGTTTGAATGTATTCGGCAAAGTCGCCTAAAATATCAACGCAGATGCCTTTCATTTTGCCAGAGGCTACATCCTTGTAGATTAATCCGGGTTGCTCATAGTAGATCACGGTAAGCGTACCTCCATTGGCCTTGACTTTTGACCAGGAGTCGCCTGTGTATTTTTGACCAAGACATGCTGTGGCGAATAAGACACCAGCAAAAAATAGTAAGTTCTTCATTCAGGTTAATCGTTTGACGCGAATATATAGACTAGCATTCGATGCCGCACGACATGAAGCAGATAAAAATATTTAGATCGATTGCGGAGAAAAATTAATTTAGAATTGTTGTCAAAAAAAATTCCAAATCTACCAGTGAATGAAATAGTCGTGACGTTCAGGAAGATTAAGATGTAGCGATTGAAGTGGTCGAGTAAAAAATAAATTATTTAAAATTCGGCAGGTCTGATTTCTTTGAGATACGAAACACTGCATTTATTAATCCTACATGACTGTAGGTTTGAGGGTAGTTGCCCCACTGTGATCCGTCAAGCCCGACGTCTTCGCTGAAGATTCCCAGTTGATTGGAAAATGAAAGAATAGTTTCCAATGTCTTTTGTGCATCTTCTAATCGACCCACGCACGCGAGTGCATCGACATACCAAAAGGCACACACCAAAAAGGTGGCTTCTGGTTTTCCAAAATCATCCTGATGAACATAGCGATAGAAAAGCCCCTGGTCTGTCTTCAGCAAGTTTTCAAGTGCTTTCAAATGGATCCTGGTTTTTTCAACATTAGGATTAAGATAATTCATCGTGATGAGTTTCAATGTACTTGCATCCAGGTGCTCCACTCCCACAGCCTGCGTGTACACATTTCTTTCTGCATCATAACAGCGTTCTATTTTTTGCGAAGCAACATGGGCAAGCATGGAAGCTCTCTTGAATAATTCTGTGTCATTGGTCAACCGGCCCAGCTTACTTGCAGCACAACAGCCCGCCCAATGAAATAACAACGTGTAGGTGTGAAGTTGTTTTACATTTCTGAATTCCCATAAGCCTGCATCCGGTTCGTCCATTGTTTTCTCAATCCAGAAAAGCAATCGTTCAATCAATGGCTTATAAGAATTTCTACTTGCAAAAGTCAGTCGCTTGTCGGTGAACAACGGAAGAAGCCCAACGAGAATCTGACCATAAACATCATTTTGAATTTGCTGATTCGCTTTATTGCCGATGCGCACAGGCTGATTGCCAAGATATCCTTCCAACTCTAAATGAATCTCTTCTGGAACCTGTTGGCCTGTGACAGAATAAAGCGGCTGCACTCTACCTTGATTACGGGTAAGAACATTCTGAATGTATTCAAAATATCCTTCGAGTTCATCAAAGTGACCCAGTTCGTTAAACGCCTTCAGTGTATAATAGGAATCACGGAACCAGCAGTAGCGGTAATCCCATGTGCGCAAACTTCCATTGTATTCGGGCAGGCTCGTAGTACCTGAGGCAATAATTCCACCTGTGTCTTCATACTGATGAAGCTTCAACACCAATGCCGATCGAATCACTTGCTCTTGATAAACGTCAGGGATATACGTGCTCTTGATCCACTGTTGCCAGTAGCGTACAGTTTTATGAATAAAATCTTCAGCCGTTGATTTTAGTGGGGCCTCTAGCGACTCTCCATAAGTAAGAACGAGATACAAGTTGTGATCAAGTACAAATGATTGCCCTTCTGATATATATGAGAGTGCAACATCAGTGGTGAGTCGCATGGGCATCTCATAGTTTAGAAATAAAATGTGATTGCTTCCAATTATTCTTTCAGGCTGCATATTTCCGTAGCTCCCTGCCGGATTGCATACCACTTTAATTTCAGGACTGCCATCAAGCCATTCAATCTTTCGCACAAACATCAGCGGACGGAAATTTCTTTCATGTTGAAGAAACCGCGGAGCACAATCAATTACGCGGAATTTTCCTTGTGCACATTCAAATTCGGTGCACAGTACATTGGTGTTGACAATATAATATTGACGGCTGCTGTAATTGCCATTAGGAATGACAGAAAACTCTCCTCCTACTTTTGCACCAAGCAATGATCCAAACACAAATGAAGAATCAAACCGGGGCCAGCACATCCATTTTACTTTGGCATGATCGTCGATGTATGCCAGATAAGAGCAGTTGCCCACGATCCCCATGTTGTATTGATGACCTTTCACAAATCAAGTAGTTAGTTGTTGCAAAAATTTTATCACGCCTTGTTGCGATGGTAGGCTGTACTTCGCTGCGGTCACATCATCGCCTACTCTTATCGTAATAGCTTTTCCATTCAGTGCTTTGAACATATCTTCGTCAGTCTGGTCATCGCCGATAGCCAGATTAAAATCAAAAGGAAAAACATCAAGCAATTTTTTGGAGGCAGTGCCTTTGTCTATTCCGGCAACACGCACTTCAATCACTTTGTTACCGTCAATCACGTTGAGATGTTCGTTGTTAGCGAGATGAAATAAATGATCAAGAAGTTCTCTTGACCGGATAAAACCTAACTCTGGATTCACCGCGCGATAGTGCCAGGCGATACTGTGGTTCTTTTCTTCCACAAATGATCCCGGGCTTCGCTTTGCGGAGAGCTCCAGCATAGGGCGAATCAGTTCTTTCCATTGCTGATCTGCCCGACCTTCGTGAACCCAACCCGCTCCATTTAATCGCGTGGATGCTCCATGCTCTGAGATCAGGTGAAGACGTAGGCCTTCAAAATATTTTTCTAGGTCTTGAAAATCTCGCCCACTAATAATTACAATTTCATTTCGCTTGTCGTTGGAAAGTGTTTCCAGCAGTTGCAACAATTCTTTTCCCGGCGATGAGTGCCGAGGATGTGATACAAACGGCACAAGGGTTCCATCGTAGTCAAAAAACAAAAGTCTTTTTTTCGCTGTATCGAAGTCATGACGAATGCTCTTCATTACATCTCTAGTAACATACCTATTCTCCTGACTTTTTTGCAACGCTTTGACTTCGCTCAGCTGCCTGAAGAAATCATCTACCCAATGCAAAACATCGTATTCGATTAATCGTTTTTGCATCAAGGCCATGCTTTGTTTTTGTTCAGGCACCGTGAGCGACAAACCGGTAGCAATAGCCTGCGCCACTTCTTCTGTGTCCATTGGATTTACCAGCAAAGCCTCTCCCATTTCGTTGGCCGCGCCGGCAAGTTCACTGAGAATAAGAACACCATCCTGTTTTACACGACTGGCTACAAACTCTTTTGCAACCAAGTTCATACCGTCGCGCAAAGGTGTGATCAGAGCAATGTCGGCTGTCTGGTACAACGCACTCAATTCATGAAAACTTAAACTGTTGTAACGATAAATGATTGGCTGCCACTGCAGGCTCGAATATTTTCCATTAATCCGACCCACTTGTCCTTCGATGAGCTTTCTTCGCTCATTGTACTTGGAAACAATCTGTCGGGAAGGAACAACCACCAGGATGAATACAAACCGCTCATTCCATTCGGGAAACAATTCGAGAAACCGTTCAAGGCCTGATAGCCGGTGCGTTACCCCCTTGGTGTAATCGAGTCTATCCACAGAGAAGATAATCTTACGATCATTAAAGTTGTTTCTGATAATTGTTTTTTGTTCTTCTATTTCTGCGCCATTGGCTTTATTGAATTTATCAAAATCAATTCCTAACGGAAAAAGCTCAGCCTTTACAGTCCTGCCTTTGTGAGGAATAGAACGATACTGATGATTGAGCCCTGCCACCATTCTCACCGACTTCAAAAAATGCTGCACGTATTCATGTGTATGAAAACCGATGAGGTCAGCGCCCAAGAGCCCGGAAATTATTTTCTCTTTCCAGCGACGGTGCAGCAAGCGGAACAACTCATAAGACGGAAAAGGAATATGTAGAAAGAAACCTATCGTGATTTCGGGTTGCTTCTCACGAATAAGCTCTGGCAAAAGCATAAGCTGGTAATCGTGAATCCATAGTGTATCTCCCGGTTGCAGAAATTCCAACAGTCTTTCACTGAATCTACTATTTACTTCTTCATAACTCTGAAATGTGCTCTCGTCGAATTCTACATAGCTGAGAAAATAATGGAATAACGGCCACAGTGTTGCATTGCAAAAGCCGTTGTAGAATTGATTGAATTTCTTTTTTTCGATGAAGATCGGCTCGATAGAAAAAGCGAAAGACTCTTTGTTGGCAGACTTGAATTTCTTCCAGCGAGACTCCGGAAAATCAGCAGCACCAAACCAATATGTTTTTGAGAAAAGAGCATCTCCGGTAACACGTTCAAGGTAACTTTTCAGTGAGCTCACAAGGCCTCCATCACTTTCCTTGGGAGTTACCTTGCCATTCTTTTCTTTCAACTGAATTGGCAATCGGTTTGAAACTATGACAAGACGCTTTTCAGTCATCATACATAATTTCTAACGATGACTAACAAAGTCTGGTATGACGGCTTATCTACTCTCTGGCCTTGTGAACGATTTTATTGGAAGATCACACGATATTCTGAAATTAATGAGCGAAGAGACTGATCAAAGTGTAACGCAACTATTTAAAAACATGCTTGGCATAATTTACCTTCCATCCATCCAGAAGAATCCGATTCGACTTTAGTCGCTTTAGAAAATCATTGTAGTTTCTTTTTTCCTTTGGCGACCAGGCAACTTCCGCGAGCGCAATCGCGCGCGGATAAACCATGTACTCTACATGATCGCCTGTGCTCATGTATTCGGTCCACACGTTTGCCTGCACACCTATAATATGTTCTGCCTCCTCTGGTTTTAATTGTGCCGGCACAGGCTCGTAAGAATAAACCGTAGGAACATTGACTAATACTTTTACTGCCAACGGTTCTGACTTTGCTGTGTCTTGTTCGTAATCGAGGTACAACCATTTGGATGGCGTCATGATCACATCATGATTTTGTTGTGCCGCAGCAATACCTCCTTCTTCTCCCCGCCAACTCATCACTGTAGCATTCGGTGCAAGTCCTCCTTCTAAAATTTCATCCCACCCGATGATGCGTTTTCCTTTTGTATTAATATATTTTTCAATTCGCTGTATGAAATAACTCTGCAACTCTTTTTCATCTCTTAGCTTTTCGGTCTTGATCCGCTTCTGACAGTTCGGGCATTTTTTCCAATTTGTTTTGAAGCACTCGTCGCCACCAATATGAATATATTGACCCGGGAAAAGCGGTAACACCTCATCCAATACATCTTGCAAAAAAGTAAACGTAGATTCTTTGCCAGCGCAAAATACATCATCGAAAATTCCCCACGTGGTGGCCACTTCATATGGACCACCTGTGCAACCCAACTCTGGATAAGCAGCCAACGCAGCCAGTGCGTGACCCGGCAATTCAATTTCTGGAACCACCGTAATGAAATGTTGTGCAGCATAGGTGACCACATCTTTTATCTCTTCTTGCGTGTAAAAACCTCCATGACGGGTTCCATCAAACTGATGTGGTTCTTTGCGCGTACGCGTGCTTGCGTGACCGATTACAGTTTCTTTTCGGAACGCAGCGATCTCCTGTAGCTTCGGATATTTTTTTATTTCAATACGCCAGCCCTGATCCTCTGTAAGGTGCCAATGGAATGTATTGAGTTTGTAGTGCGACATCAGGTCTATGTATCTTTTGATAAACTCAACCGAAAAAAAATGTCGGCCCACATCCAGATGCAATCCACGCCACGCAAATCGAGGTTGATCTGTTATCTGAACAAACGGAAGCTGGACGATCTCGCTCTTTGAATCAAGAAGTTGGAATAAAGATTGAACACTATAGAAAAGACCGGCACCAGAGTTGGCTGAGAGATGAACACCGGTTTTGTCAATACTAAGTTGATAGCCTTCATTATTTTGAGAAGTGTCTTGACGCAGAGAAAAAATAACTTGTTGGTCATCCGAAGTTTTTGAATCACTGAAGTCAGCTTGAATACCTTTCGTTGCTAAGAACTGTTGAAGAAATACAGCGACATT
>DASYTA010000468.1:0-4949 GCA_036002745.1 Cyclobacteriaceae bacterium
CTTGTAGCAACCCTTTATTGTAGGGTTGCTTCTTCATGGTATGTGAAAAGAAAAGATATATTTTTTCTTCTATAAGATTTTTTATGGGAACTTCTTTTATCCCCATTAGAATATCGCATTCACCTACGTCACCTACAGAAATTCCAACATCTTGATACTCCGATTCCTTGTAGCATCTTATTTCACTCTGCTCGACAATTATTTTTACGTTAGGAAACCGTTGCTCTATCTCTTGAGCTTGAAGTGGAGTAAAGGCAACTCTTTTGTCGGGCGGAATTTTTCCTTCACGTATAAGACCTATTTTTATAGGCTTCATGAATTAGCTTTCGAATAAGCCACCAAGCAATGAGCTAGCTTCTTTTCTACTATTCCCACCGTAAGGGGCGAGAGCCTGTATTAATTTTCTAATTGGCATTGATTGCAACCAGACCTTTCCGGTTCCACGTAGTGTCGCTAAGAAAATTCCTTCACCTCCGAAAACCATTGATTTCAAACTTCCTGTTGTTTCAACATCAAAATCGATTTGTGATTCAAACGCTACAACACAGCCTGTATCAACACGAAGCGTTTCGTTGTTAAGCGTTCGTTCGATTACTGTGCCTCCAGCGTGGACAAAGGCCTTTCCATCGCCTTGAAGTTTTTCTAATATAAATCCCTCGCCACCAACCAAACCGGCTCCAATTTTTCTGTTAAAGAATATTGAGAGCTTCGTGCCGTAGGCAGCGCACAAAAAGCCGTCCTTTTGTACGATTAATTCTTGACCAGGACATTGAGAGAGTTCTACGGGGATTACTGTGCCCGGATAGGGTGCAGAGAAACCAACTTTGGCTTTTTTGTTTCCGCGATTAGTAAAGTGGGTCATGAAGAGTGATTCGCCGACGAGCAACCGACTGCCAGCGGAAAGCAGTTTATCAAACAATCCCTGATTGGTATTGGACCCATCGCCCATTTTCGTCTCAAACAAAATACCATCCTCCATGAAAAGCATCGCTCCGGCTTCTGCAATTACAGTTTCCATCGGGTCAAGCTCAACTTCTACAATTTGAATACTCTCTCCCTTTATTTGATAATCAATTATGTGTGATGATGGCATATTATTTTTTCTTTTTAGATTTTTTCATTTCATCATAGTCCCCCCGCTCGGCTAATTTCTTGTCGTCCACATTTTCGTTGAGGAACTTGTTTAGTTTTTCGATCGGCAAATTTGATTTAAGTTCACCAAAGGTGTCGATAGAAACCTCAAATCCCTTTAGTTCTTGGTGAACTCGGGGTTTGATTTGCTTTTTTGACTTGCTTTCTTTCTTGCTCATATTCCTTTTACGAAACTTTTACCTTGATGTTTTCCAGTGCGTAAGAAATTCGTCTTAGAGTTTCTTCTTTTCCAATGATTTCCATTGTCATCATTAGGTCGGGGCCAGACGCCCCGCCTGAAAGTGCAACACGCAGTGATTGCATAATTTTTCCAGATGGAATACTTGAAGTTTGAGATGCTTTTTCTAAAGCAGACTTTGCAAGTTCGGCAGTTACAGTTGTTAACGTTTTCAACTCTTCTGAAAATGCGGACAGGAACTTAACTGTATCTTCATTCCATTTTTTTGAAATAACCTGTTCATCAAATTGAGTCGGAGCAATGAAGAAAAACTTCCCTTGCTCCCAAAAATCTTTGGGGAATGTCACGCGTTCTTTTAATGCGCCGCAGATTTTTGCAGCTTTCTCATTTGAGCAAGCGATGTTTTCCTTTTGCAGAGAGCTCAAAAGATAATTGGCGAGTTCGTCGTTGGACTTCACTCTAAGATATTGTTGATTGAACCATTGTGCTTTGTGAATATCAAACTTTGCGCCTGCTTTTCCGATTCGTTCAATGGAAAAGACTTCGATCAGTTCTTTCATGGTGAAAATCTCCTGCTCGGTTCCTGGATTCCATCCAAGGAAAGCAAGAAAGTTGAGAAGTGCTTCAGGTAAGTATCCGTTTTCGCGGAAGCCTGTCGAGAATTCTTTTGTTTTTGGGTCAGTCCAATTGAGTGGAAATATTGGAAAGCCCGCTTTATCAGCATCGCGCTTGCTTAGTTTACCATTACCATCAGCCTTAAGCAGTAAAGGTAAATGAGCGAATTGAGGCATTTCTTTTTCCCAGCCTAAGAATTTGTAAAGCAACACGTGAAGTGGAGCACTCGGCAGCCATTCTTCGCCTCTGATTACGTGTGAAATTTTCATTAAATAATCATCCACCACATTGGCGAGGTGATAGGTGGGCATTCCATCCGACTTCATCAAAACTTTATCATCTACTTGAGATGAATTCACATGCACTTCGCTACGAATCAGATCGACTAATTTAACTTCTTCATTCGCTGGAACCTTCAATCGAATGACATATTGTTCTCCGGAACTAAGTTTTTGCTTTACTTCACTTTCCGAAAGAGTGAGTGAATTTTTCATCTGGCTCCGCGTCGTACTACTATATTGTTGATCGGAAGAGCCCTGTGTTTTCAGGCGCTCACGCATGGCCTCCAATTCTTCAGATGTATCGAATGCATAATACGCATTACCATCATCAATTAATTTCTGAGCATACTGCTTGTAAATATCTTTACGCTCACTTTGTCGATAGGGAGCATGAGGCCCACCTTTACTTACTCCTTCATCGATCTCGATTCCCGCCCACTTCAATGACTCTAAAATGTATTCTTCAGCACCGGACACATAACGATTTTGATCGGTGTCTTCAATTCGCAAGATCATGGTGCCACCATGCTTGCGAGCGAGCAAAAAATTATACAAAGCTGTGCGAACACCTCCTATATGCAAGGCTCCAGTAGGACTCGGTGCAAAACGTACTCTTACTTCCCTCATGAATTTAAAATGAGGTCAAAGTTAAAGAATAGAATGAAACTAATCGGGAAAATTGAATGCGTTTACTTCACCGCGATGCATGAGATTTCTACGTTTACATCTTTGGGTAAGCGACTTACTTCAACCGTTTCACGAGCCGGTGGCTGGTCTTTAAAATACGATCCGTAAACTTCATTCACTTTTGGGAAACTGTTCATGTCTTTGAGAAAGATGGTGCTCTTTACTACATTAGAAAAGTCCATCCCTCCCGCTTTCAAAACCTCAGAAAGGTTTTTCATTACTTGATGAGATTCGTCAACAATATTTCCGGTAACTAAATTGCCAGATGGTTTTTGAATGGCTACTTGACCTGAGATGAACAATAGATTCCCAGCTTTTATCGCCTGGCTGTAAGGACCAATGGGTTCGGGAGCATTAGCAGAATAAACAACTTCTTTTGCCATAATCTTTTTTACTTTTGGTCAAATATCAGAAAACTTTTTCGTTACGGAATGGAAATTTTAGTGATTGGGAATGAGACTAATTTGATCGAATGTCAACAGAAATTTGGTGATAAGCATCTCTATCGATTAGCAAAGATTCATTCTGATGCGGAAGATTTTTTACATAAGGAGACAATCGTTTATGATTTTGTAATCAGCAGAAGCATTAGCGAGATCACGCCCTACAAGAATTTTGAAGGTGTTGCTTTTATTGATGTTTCTAAAAGCTCTTTAGAGCAACTAGTAAACTCGACTAATGTGAAGGCTACTTTTTTTGGCTTTTGTGGGATGCCAACATTTTTAAATCGTGATTTTTTAGAAGTCTCTCTTTATTCAAAAAAGGATCACAAGAAACTAGAAAAAGTTTGCAAGGATTTGAATACCAAGTTTGCAGTTGTTAAGGATCAGGTAGGATTGATTACCGCACGCATCATTTGCATGATCATCAACGAGGCTTATTTTGCAATTGAAGAAAACATAGCCTCAAGTGCCGATATTGATTTGGCAATGAAACTCGGAACTAATTATCCCTTTGGCCCTTTTGAGTGGTGCGAGAAAATAGGAGTAAAAAATGTTTATGAACTACTTAATGCAGTTTACGAAAGCACGAAAGACGAGCGGTATAAAGTTTGTGAACTTCTAGAAAACGAGGCTAATAATTTCACGTAAGGCCGCCAAGTCGCAAGGAACGATTTAAGCCACTTTCATGGCAGCGAGGCCTTTTGTTTTGTGGAGTCTCACTCCAAACTGACGAAGCATAAAATTGTTCATTCGATTCTCAACAAGATCTGCATGCCGATTGTCTGGAAGAAAAACGGTAAGGTCAAGCACAGCCTGTACAAATAATTCCTGTTTGCAGAATTCCGAGATCCATTCTGTAAAAGACTTAGCCCAATCCGCCTTATATTTTTCCTGATGATCGCGACCGTCCCATACAAATTCCAGCTGATTATCGCTGTATTTAAAACGGTACACAGCTGCCATGTTTTGGTAGAAGCTGTAGAGTGGTTTTAAGTTGTGACATTGATAATCCTTGATTTTCGAGCTGAATTCATCTAATAAACCCAAAGGATTGGTTCGTTGTTGAAATTCTGCTTTGACCTGGTCAACTAATTGAGCGAGCAGGGCATCCTGAAGCGAAAGTTGCGCTTCTTCGAGAAGGTAGTTTTTATCCAGCGGAAAAAACTTGCGGATCAAATTGGGTAAAGTTTGACAAAGGTAATTATTTTTTAGACCTCAGCCTTGTCCTTACCCATTGCCTCACTTCTTTTCTTCTGTAGCAATGATGCTTGGTCCTTTGCTGATAGACATTAACTCTTGCATGGTACGCTTCATGCTGTCCGAAGAGCCGTCGAGAAAGATAGTATTCCCCTGACCGTGCTCAGCAAAATGACGAATAGCTTCTGTCCACATCGAGAATAAGATGAAGGATGAATCCAGATTAGCAGTCTGCATCTCTTTGGCTGCTTGCGACATCCCTTTTGCAACTTCTTCGCGGAAAAGAGCTACACCTTGACCTCGTAGTTGAGAAGCAATTTTCTCCGCCTCAGCTGCAATCTTAATAGCATTTCCCTCGGCTTCGGCTGATTTCGTTTTGGTAATGAGTAAAGCTTG
>DASYTA010000469.1:0-7796 GCA_036002745.1 Cyclobacteriaceae bacterium
TTGTTTATAATAAATTTGGAATGGAATTACGCTACCCCGTGGTAACAAGCCAGGCAGCGACCGTCTATTCTTTCGTTTTTTCTGAAGCCGGCAATAATTGGAATAATTATCAGGACTTTAATCCGTTTAATCTATACCGCTCTGCGGGCTTTGGGGCAAGGATTTTCATGCCAGCCTTTGGTTTGATTGGATTGAACTGGGCCTATGGATTTGATACCTTGCCAAACGCCAGCGCAAAGAGTGGGTCACAATTCCACTTTACGATAGGACAACAAATCCGATAAGATGAAAAGAACTATTGCCGTGCTTTGCGCCTTTCTTTTCGGCCTGAATTTTGTATTTGCCCAGAAGTTCGGCTATATCGACTCAGAATTTATACTGAGCAAGATGCCAGAATATGCGAAGGCTCAGAATGAGATTGAGACCTTTTCGGCAGCCTGGCAAAAGGAAATTGAAGAAATGCAGCATAAAGTTGATGGCCTTTATTCTATTTATCAGGCCGAACAGGTTTTGCTAACCGAAGAAATGAAGCAGGAACGCCAGGCTGAGATAAAAAAGAAGGAAACAGAGCTGAAAGATTACCAAAAAAAGGTTTTTGGATTTGGAGGTCTCTTTTTTTTGAAAAAACAAGAATTGATTAAACCTTTGCAGGATAAAGTCTTTGATGCAGTAAGTAAAGTTTCTAAAGCTAATCGGCTAGCTATTGTGTTCGACAAGTCAGCCGAGTTAGTGATGATCTATACTGACCCTCGTCATGACTATACGGATTTTGTACTAGAAGAACTTGGATTAGGAGACCCCAACGATAAAGTAAAATAATAATAAACCAATTTAATAATGAGAACACTTTTAGCCGCGCTTTTTTGTGGATTGATGATAACTGCGAACGCGCAAACTACTGATCACCCGACACAGAAAATCGGTTATGCCGAGTCGGACTACATCCTTAGTCAATTACCCGACTTCAAAAAGATTGAAAGCGAACTTAAAACTCATGGTGCTCAATTAGAGAACCAAATGAAAGCAAAGTACGATGACTATCAGGCTAAGTTAAAGGCTTATCAAGGGATGCCTGCTACTACACCTGATGCCATCAAGTCCGATAAAGAAAGAGAGCTTGCTGCATTGCAAGAGAACATGCAAAAATTTCAGCAAGATGCTCAATCGTCTTACCAAAAGAAACAGACAGACTTGATGGATCCCATCTATAAGAAAATAGGCAAGGCCATTGAAGAGGTGGCAAAAGAGAATGGATTTACATTCATTATCAATCCTCAATTGGCTAATGGTGGAGACATTTTATTGTACAGCGATGAAAAATTTAACATCTCTGATCTGGTGCTGAAAAAGCTTGGTGTTACACCTGCGCCTCCTACCGCAACAACAACTCCAAAGACAAACTAATTATCAGTTTACCAAAAAAAAGAGGCTGTCTCAAAAGGGCAGCCTCTTTTAATTTTATGTTATTCGCTTTTTAGTGACCTTACAGGATTTACTATTGCAGCTTTTATCGATTGATAACTTACCGTGAGCCATGCAATCGCAAGAGCCAAAATTCCGGCAATGATAAAAGAACTGATACCTAAATCGACTCGATAAGCAAAGCCCTTAAGCCACGTGTCCAACAACCACCCGGATAATGGAACAGCTAGAACGAAGGCAATTAGCACAAGCTTTGTAAAATCTTTCGATAACAAAACCACAACGCCACTTACTGACGAGCCAAGCACCTTCCGAATTCCGATTTCTTTCGTTCGTAAGCTTGCAGTGTAGGCTGATAGTCCAAATAATCCAACACAAGCAATTGCAATTGCCAAGCCCGAGAAAACTGCAAAGAGTTTTCCTGAACGTTGTTCCTCTAAATAACCTTGTTTCAAATTCTCATCTAAGAATTCATACTTGAATGGTTGCTCAGGAACTATCTCTTTCCACTTCATCTCAATTTTACTTATCGCCTCGCGAAATTTATCGGCCTTCAATCGTGCTGCCACATATGCACTGCCGCCCTGCTTTCCAAAAAGTTCCTTGTCATAAATTACCAAGGGTGTGATTTCATCTCTCAACGATTGAAAATGAAAGTCCTTAATTACACCAACAATTGTAAAATGTAAAGTGGTTTTGCTTCCATCAGGATTGTTATTCACTTGCGAAAGTCTTTTCCCCACAGGATCAGTCATGCCCATTGTTTTAACGGCCGTCTCGTTCAATAGTATATTGAGTGAGTCATTCGTCTCCTTAGAAAATAATCTTCCTTCTTTTAGCTCAAAGCCAATCACGCCTGCAAAATCGTCATCCATCACCATTGATTTCACAGTAAGAATTTCACTTGATCCTTCAGGTTGAAATTGCTGACCAAAAAAATCATCGCGATTTCCAACAATCGAACTTGTACTAGCTACGGATTGCGTTTCACTCATCCTCCTGATTTCTTCTACAAACGTTTCTGTCTTTTTATCCAACGCGAACGCTCTCTTCACCATTAAAATTTGTTCCTTGTTAAATCCAAGATTTTTGTTTTGCATGAATTTCATTTGCTGACCAATTACAATTGTTCCGACGATCAACACAATGGAAATCATAAATTGAAAAACAACCAGGCCATTTCTTAACCAGGATCCTTTACTGCTCCCTGAGAAATTACCTTTCATAACCACAACAGGATTATAACTGCTCAGCGCAAATGCTGGATACAAACCTGCAAGAACGCCAACAATTAATGTGAAAGCAGTTAGTACTAAAATTAGATTGGCGCTAAAAACTAATTGAAGTTGCTTTTCAACCAGGTCATTAAAACTTGGCAAAAGCATATAAACTCCAGCAATGGCAATCACCATTCCAATTAAGGATAGCAAAATTGCTTCTGTCAAAAACTGAATTATCAACTGGCTTCTGATGGACCCCATTACTTTACGCACACCTACTTCTCGAGCACGCTCAGCTGATCGTGCTGTGGAGAGATTCATAAAATTGATACAGGCAATAACCACGATAAGTATGGCAATAAATGAAAGGATATAAACGTACTTAAGATTGCCACTTGGAGTAATTGTTAATTCAAGATTACTTGGGTCAAGGTGAATCGAAGTAAGAGGTTGTAAAGTGTAGACGTATCCATTGCCAGCTTTTTTATAATCTTCCCACGACTTACCCAAATCATGTTCAATGTGAGCTGCAGCATACGTATCAACCATCTTAGGAAATTTGGCTTCGAGTGCCTTTGGATCAGTTCCTGGTTTTAATTTGATGTAGGTATGAGAATCAAAACCTGTATAGTTCTCGCGATTAATGAACTGCCTAAACTGAGGACCGCCTACCGAACCAACAAAGTCAAATCTTAAATGCGAGTTGTCTGGTAAATTTTTAAAGACAGCTGTTACTTTCATCTCTCCAAAGTCACCGCCTAACACTTTTCCAAGGGCATCTTCTTTGCCAAAATATTTCTCGGCAGTCGCTTCTGAAATAATTACCTGGTTGGCAGAAGCCAAAGCGGTTTCTTTATCTCCTTTGATCAATTCAAAATCAAAAAACTTAAAGAACGATGAGTCGGCTTGTAAAATGTAATCCTCCTCAAATGATTTAACCTCGCCTTCCTTGACTTTGTAAGTAATTACAGAATTTTTATTAGGACCGAATAAATGCAATGTGCTTTCAACTTCTGGAAAGTCTTGTTGCATCGCTTTGGCAAACGAGTGAGGAATCACTGAATAATGAGTTACATGATTAGGATATTTTCTTTCCAAAACCATTTTGAAAATTCGATCAGCTCCAGGGAAAAACTTATCATAGGATAGCTCGTGCTTTACATACAGCACAATCAGCAAACTTGCTGTAATGCTCACAGCAAGACCAATAACATTGATGCCAGTGTAAACCTTTTGTTTGATCAGACTACGAAAAGCTGTTTTGATATAATTGCGAAGCATAGGCGTGAATTAAAAAAGAAACTTATCGCAATGGCAATGCCATGTTTCTTAAACCTTGTTTTCTTACGATTTTCCGACTGTGTCCGAACGGATTAGAACACAAGCCATCCGAAATCGGACGTTTTCACTTGCTACAGTTCTTGAAATTGCAAGAAACTAATAACTTTGCCAACTGGTTTATCAATTATGAAAGTACTTATCATCACAGCTTTGGTGCTTTACATTCTATCCAAAATCGGAGGATTTTTCTTTAGAATTGGTGCTGCCTCACAAAACAGAAACACCCAATCCCGGAGGTCAGGTAGCATTCATGTTGATGCAAATCAAAAAAAAGAAAAACGGAGCACGATAAAGGGTGGCGACTATGTAGATTACGAAGAGGTCAAGTAATCACAAGTAATTTAAATAATCTACATTTCTATCTCGATGCAATTTCCATTTTATAAATATCAAGCAACAGGTAATGATTTTGTGATAGTCGATAATCGCGAAGGAAAATATTCTCCTACTGTCGATGAGATAAAAAGGATTTGCGATCGAAAATTTGGCATTGGTGCTGATGGGTTAATGCTCATTGAAAAGCATCCTTCATTTGACTTCAATTTGATTTACTATAATGCTGATGGTTCACCAAGTCTTTGCGGAAATGGAAGTCGTGCGGCAGTTGTGACTGCTTCTGCCTTGGGTATCATTAATGGCAAAGCAAAATTCAATGCTTATGATGGAGCCCATGAAGCTCAATTATTACCTAACGGTAACGTACGCTTGAAAATGAACGATGTGAAAGAGGTTAAAAATTCAGGTGATGGAGTATTTCTAAACACCGGCTCGCCTCATTTCATTAAATGGACTAGCGAAGTCAGAAATTATTCTGTTTTCGAAGAAGGTAAAAAAATTCGTTACAGCGAAGCCTTTAAACCAGCCGGCACAAACGTCAATTTCGTGGAGCCACTTAAAGACAATACCATCTTCGTTCGTACCTATGAACGTGGTGTAGAAAATGAGACCCTTTCCTGCGGAACCGGGGTAACTGCGGCAGCCTTAGCAGCATATTCAAAAAATTATATTTCTCCCGTTTCTGTCAAAACACTGGGCGGAGAACTCTCCGTTGAATTCAAGGTGAGCCACGATGGCTCGTTTACCGATATTTTTCTTGTCGGGCCTGCCAAAATGGTGTTTCAGGGCGTTTTGGAATTATAATTGCACCTTAAAAAACTTAATTTTGCTGTTCGTTATTAGTTGGCCGTTTAGCGGGTAACAGACGATCAACCATTAATTAAATAACGCCTTTAACGTACACCATTTCCATGCTAAAACTAATCGCTAAAATCTTCGGAAGTAAATCGGAAAAAGATATTAAACGGATGACGCCCTTGGTGGAACAAACCAAGCAAGAAGGCGAAAAGTTAGTTTCAATTTCTCACGATGAATTAAGAAATAAGACCCTCGAGATTCAGGAATACATCAACACCAAGTTGAAATCAATCGATGATGAGCTGGCAGGCCTCCATCAGCAGGTTGAGGATCAACCCGATCTTGACATCAATGAAAAGGAATCTATTTTTTTAAAGGTTGATAAAATTGAATTAGAACGAAACAAAGAACTTGAAAAAGTATTGTTGGAAGTTCTGCCAAGAGCATTTGCAATCATCCGTGAAACTGCCAAACGTTTCAAAGACAATGATTATCTCGAAGTAACTGCTACCGAATTTGACAGGCAATTAGCCGCTAAGCATGACAACGTAAAAATTGTTGGTGACAAGGCACATTGGCATAAACAATGGATGGCCGCCGGCAATCTTATTACCTGGGATATGGTGCACTACGATGTTCAGATCATCGGTGGTATTGCATTGCATGAAGGAAAAGTTGCAGAGATGGCAACAGGAGAAGGTAAAACATTGGTAGCTACGTTCCCTGCATTCTTAAATGCACTTGCTAAGCGTGGTGTTCACATTGTAACGGTGAATGATTATCTCGCAAGAAGAGACAGTGAATGGATGGGTCCGATCTTTCAATTTCATGGACTGCAAGTTGATTGCATCGACAAGCATGAACCCAACTCGATAGCAAGAAGAGACGCATACAAAGCAGACATTTGCTACGGTACTAACAACGAATTTGGTTTTGATTACTTACGCGATAACATGGCGCGCGATCCGGAAGAACTTGTGCAACGTGGACATCATTACGCCATGGTGGATGAGGTGGATAGTGTATTGATCGATGAAGCGCGTACACCTTTGATTATTTCTGGTCCAATTCCACGTGGAGATGAACATGAATTTTACGATCTAAAACCTCGAATTAATAAAGTAGTTGAAGCACAGAAGAAATTGGTAAACCAATATCTCAACGATGCTAAAAAACTATTAGGAGAAGGCAACGAAAAGGAAGGAGGACTTCCGCTTTTCCGAGCTCACCGTGCCATGCCGAAGTACAAGCCTTTGATCAAAATGCTCAGTGAAACTGGTAATAAGGCCGTGCTGCAAAAGACCGAGAATTTTTATTTGCAAGACAATAAAAAGGAAATGCCTAATGCCGATGCTCCATTGTTCTTCGTGATTGATGAAAAAGATAACAGCGTTGAGCTAACAGAAAAAGGAATTGATCTAATCACAGGTGAAGGCGAAGATCATAAATTCTTCATTCTTCCTGAGATTGGAACTGAATTAAACAAAATTGAAAAGGATCTAACGATCGCCGACAGCGATAAACTTCTGAGGAAGGAAGAATTGATCCGTGATTATAACACAAAGTCGCAGCGAATCCACAGCATCAATCAGTTACTAAAGGCTTACACATTATTTGAAAAAGACACTGAATACATCATTGTTGATGGAAAAGTAAAAATCGTTGATGAGCAAACGGGCCGCGTGTTGGATGGTAGAAGATACTCCGACGGATTACATCAGGCGATTGAAGCGAAGGAAAATGTGAAAGTCGAAGACGCTACACAAACTTACGCTACTATCACACTTCAAAATTATTTCCGCATGTACCACAAGTTGGCGGGGATGACGGGAACGGCAGAAACAGAAGCAGGCGAATTGTGGGATATCTATAAACTTGACGTAGTTGTAATTCCTACAAACAGAGCGGTGACACGGAAAGACCATGATGACATGGTTTACAAAACCGTTCGTGAGAAATTCATGGCAGTAATTGATGAAATTGTAAAACTCACAAGCGAAGGTAGACCCGTTTTGGTTGGTACAACATCGGTAGAAATTTCTGAATTAGTGAGTCGTATGTTGCAGATGAAAAAAATCAAGCACAACGTACTCAACGCTAAGCAACATCAACGTGAGGCAGAAATTGTCGCCGAGGCTGGTAAGCCTGGAACGGTGACCATCGCTACGAACATGGCGGGTCGTGGAACGGATATCAAACTTACTCCTGAATCACGAGCAGCGGGAGGCCTTGCTATTATTGGTACTGAGCGACATGAATCACGAAGAGTGGATCGTCAGTTACGCGGACGAAGCGGACGTCAGGGAGATCCCGGAACTTCCAGTTTCTACGTTTCTCTTGAAGACAACTTGATGCGCTTGTTTATGCCTGAGCGTATTGCGCGGATCATGGACAGGCTCGGATTAAAAGAGGGAGAGGTGATCCAACATTCGATGGTTACCAATTCTATCGAACGCGCACAGAAAAAAGTAGAAGAAAATAACTTTGGTATTCGTAAGAGATTGCTCGAGTACGATAACGTGATGAACTCTCAGCGCGAAGTAATTTACAAACGCAGGAAAAATGCATTGTTTGGTGAACGCCTTCAACTCGATATTCTCACCATGTTATTTGATACCTGCGATGACATTGTTGCTAATGCGAAAGCTGGAGATAATTTCGAAAACTTTAAGTTGAGTG
>DASYTA010000470.1:0-7669 GCA_036002745.1 Cyclobacteriaceae bacterium
GCATAACCCAATGCTTTATAGTTTGACTTGTTATGCATTTCAACGCCTGCCTGTATTTGAAGCGCTCCCTTGAAAATGAAATTTTCATAACTAAGCTGCACGTTAGTGAACCATGCTGGAATGCTCACTGCATTATCGTCATTATTGAGCAATAAGGTGTAGGTTACTTCAGGTCTTAAATGAATTTTCTTAAGGAGTCGAATATCCATTCTCAATTCGGGCGAAACGATCTGTTGGTTGCCTGATGATTGATGTGGCAATGCTTGTTGCAATGTGTCACTTTTAAAATAGATGTAATCTTTAAGCGCTGTATAGGTTAGGCCCGGTGAAACAAAGAGTGGCCCCAATTGTGCCTTGATCCGACCGCTGATTTGATTTGAAAATGTGTTAGTGAAACCATAGTTCCATGTATTGTATCCTCCCCGATAAACTTGCTGCATAAATCCAGGTTTGGCCAGCGCACTACGCAGCTCCGCATCCAACCATGGAGTACGCAATGATCCTTCGATCTTATAATGTCCATCTAGAAGATACTCGGCTTGTCCTGACAATTGACTTAATGAGTCAAAGCGAAAAGAAATGCGACTACCTATATAACTTTCTACTCCTTTCGCATTGGGTGCCTGACCCTGCAGGTTTGACATTGTATTCGTGTAAGAACGAAGCTTAAAATAAAAATCATAAAACAAAAACGCAGCATTTCCTTTCAAACCAAACTCATTCTGAATCGTTTGAAAATTATTTACATCATTCACGACTGTAGTGTTACTAGTTGCATATTTAAAATATGCTGTTGACTGCGGATCCGCTGAGTTGGTATTATTAAAAGTATTTATTTGTCTTCCCCAGTCAAATACATGATAAAATTGTGCAGGCTTTGCTAACTGAAATTGGTGGAATAAATGAATATTGTTCCGAAGCTCATCCGTAGTAATTAAAACCGGTGTGTTGAGCGAGATAGTAAAATAAGCAATTGCGTTGGCATCGAAGTAAGCCTTATATTCACTATTGGCAGCCAACTTAACTCCGCCATTTTCTTTCACGTGATGCCGGATTCTTCTATAACTAAGTAACGCTTTGTATCTTTTGTTTTTAGATTGAAATGAAGTGTTAAAATCATAGTAGTGGCTGATCAACTGATAATTTTTATTCCCTCCAAAAGGTATTTGGTTGGCTGAAAGAACTGGCCTGTAATTAAATCCAAAATTCCAGCGCGGGTTAATGTTTCGTGTGAATTCGACATGAGTAATTGAGCGGCCTTTTCCACCCCAGATAACATTTATTCTAGTAAATGGTGACTTGGTATTATAAATCCTGGGTTCTGCTGTCTCGTAATAAACATCGTAAACCTTATATCCGGGGGTGGCTCCGATATTCCCTGAGACGATTGGAAAAATTGGATTGAGTGCCGTACCATTATTACCTAGATCTTGATATTTATTCTCAAACTTTCGCACGAAATCCCATCGGTGCAAATTTATGATGGCCGTATCCAGCTGCTCGTAACTTTTTCTGCCTAAAAAAATCTCTTTCTCCGTTGTTGATAAGGTTGTCTTGGGGCCATATACAGCCTTTGCTGAATCATTAACGATTTTAGATCGCACCCTTTTTGCCGGCCCCGCGGATGCATCATTAACCGACTGCTTAACAACTTTTCGTCGCGTCGGAATTGAGTCATGTTTAATACTTTTTCCCTGCGAATGCACTTCGCCCACGCTAATTCCGAAAATAAATAATAGAATAATAATTCGGAAAAACACTACTTCTGGTTTTGGATAGGTAAAGAAGATTTCAAATGAGCCTCGATTTTCATCGTTATCAACTTATCAAATTCTGAGCCACGGTTTAGAAAAACAGTTTCAATTGGCAAATAAAACCAAAGTTTTTTATTCATCACTCCGTTTAAGTTTGGAGCTATAAGTTTCACGAGATCTTTCTCTGTAGTGAGGATACTCGCAGTTGCATTAGCTCTCTGCTGAATTACTTTAATGTCTCCTAATGAATATTGATAATGATCTTTGAATTGAAAATGTTGAACCAAGTTGAAATGAGATGAAACATAATCCACAATAGGTTTACTATTAGCAATGCCCGTTACAAGCACAACGTCTTTTCCTAACTGTTTCTCACCCTCCACAGCTTTAGGAGCATTGTACTTCACACCTGAAAAGAATACCGGCTTTGATCCGGCATAACTTTGAATATCCAACTTGAATCTGGATTCTACTTCACCTGAAATATCGAAGCACTTAGTAACAACCAACGCATCGGCTCTAGAAGAACCACTTCGAGATTCACGTAAGCGGCCTTGAGGAAGTAGATGATCTTTAAAAAAAGGTTTTGAAAAATCAGTCAGTAAAACTGAAAATAAAGGTTTTACTGCACGGTGCTGGAAGGCATCATCCAACAGAATCACCTGCACGTTTGGTCTTTTTTTCATCAACTTAGTAATTCCCTCCACACGGCTTTCACAAACCACTATCGGTAATTGATTTCCATATTTTCTATAATACTGAAATGGCTCATCGCCAATAGTTGAGGCATCATCGTGCATTTCGGCCAAAAGAAATCCTCGCGTTACACGTCCATATCCTCGACTTAGAATAGCAAGAGAATACTTCTCCTTTAATAGGTTAACCAAATACTCGATCATGGGTGTTTTTCCCGATCCCCCAACATTGAGATTACCGACACATATTACCGCAGGCTGAAAAGAATAAGATTTTTTCCAGCCAATATTGTATAAGAAGTTTCTCACCCGAGTGACCACACCAAAAAGGAAGGCGAATGGAAATAGCAAAATGGATAGCATGGCCGCGATCTTTTTCTAATTTTGGCTTCAAAATTAACTAATCAATGGCAACGGCAACGATAAAAGATGTAACCGATCATTTGGAGGCACTTGCCCCTCGTTCGTACCAGGAAGAGTATGACAATAGTGGCTTGCTCACTGGCAATGCCACCGAATCAGTGAAGGGTGTTTTGGTTACACTTGATTGCACTGAAGATGTAGTAGATGAAGCACTGAAAGAAAACTGCAACCTAATTATTGCTCACCATCCAATAATTTTCCGTGGGTTAAAAAAATTAACAGGACAAACCTATGTGGAGCGAACCATAATTAAGGCCATCAAAAACGATATTGCTATTTATGCCATTCATACCAATCTCGATCACGTTCACACCGGTGTGAATAAAAAAATTGCCGAAAAGATAGGAATGAAGAATTTGAAGATTCTTCAACCCAAAAAAGACACGTTGGTAAAATTGGTTACGTTCATTCCGAAAGAAAATGCCGGAGATGTACTCAATGCATTGTATAAGGCAGGTGCCGGAAACATAGGTGATTACAAAAATTGCAGCTTCCAGGTTGTGGGTGAAGGAACCTTCATGGCAACCGGCAGCGCTCAACCTCACATCGGGCAAACAAATCAACAAGAACGGGTTGAAGAGGTGCGAGCAGAAGTCATCTTTCCAGAACATTTGTCTAATAAAATACTAAACGCATTAAAGCAATCTCATCCTTACGAAGAAGTAGCCTACTATTTATCCTCACTAGAAAACGAAAATCAAGAAGTTGGTGCCGGGATGATTGGTGAGTTAGATGATGAATTGGAACCAATTGAGTTTTTGAAGCGTTTAAAAAAGACGATGAATACTTCTTGCATTCGCCACACAGCACCGATTAAAAATATTAAGAGAGTAGCGGTCTGTGGAGGTGCCGGAAGTTTCCTTTTACCATCAGCTATTTCTCAAAAGGCTGATGTATTTATTTCCGCGGATTTCAAGTATCACGAATTCTTTGATGCCGACCGAAAAATAATGATTGCCGACATAGGTCATTATGAAAGTGAGCAATTCACAAAAGACCTGCTCATAGAGGTTTTAAAGGAAAAATTCACTACTTTTGCGATCATTTTTTCAAAAACTGCTACTAACCCTCTAAGTTATCTCTAAATAATGGAAAATCAGACAGTTGCACAGAAGTTGGAAGCCCTTGTTAAGCTACAATCAATTGACTCAAAATTAGACGAACTAAAAAAATTGCGCGGAGACCTTCCAGATGAGGTTCAAGACCTGGAAGACGAAATGGAAGGCTATCGCGTGCGCCAAGGTCGTTTTGAAACCGAACTCAAAGACCTTGAAGACAATATCAAGAAGAATAAAGAAGGCATCAAAGAAGCAGAAAAGCTTGTAAAAAAATACAACGATCAGCAAAAGAACGTTAAGAATAACCGCGAATTTGACGCTATCACCAAGGAAATTGAACTCCAAGAGTTAGAAGTTCAGATTTGCGAAAAGAGAATCAAAGAGGCCAAGGAAAAAATTGATGCAAAGAAAGCTGAAATCGCCTCTATCGAAGAATTGATCAACGATCGCTTAAAAGATCTTGAAAACAAGAAAAACGAACTGAAAGGCATTCTTGGTGAAAATGAGGAGGAAGAAAAGAAGCTATTGACAGATCGTGAGAAAGCTACTAAAAAAATTGACGAAAAATTATTGAAGCATTATGATCGCTTGCGTGGCAGCCTTACCAATGGACTTGCCGTAGTGCGTGTAGTGCGCGGTGCAGCTGAAGGATGTAACATTATCATCCCTCCTCAAAAGATTGCTGAGATTCGTGAAAAGAAAAAGATTGTAATTGACGAACACTCCGGTCGCATTCTAGCTGATGTTGATTTAGGCTCAATGGAAGAAGAAGCAAAACCAAAAAAAGCAGCTCCCGTTAAAAGGACTAAAAAAGTTGGCTAGTTATTCAAAGATAAAATTCATAAAAAAAGCAGGCATCACGGCCTGTTTTTTTTTATTGACCCTGATTTTAAAAGCGGGAACCGATCCCGTGTGGCAGTTCAGCGAACAAGTTCACCAAGCCTATCTTCTGGTTCTTAACCTGCAGCCCGACAAAGCTCAGGAGATTCTGAACAAAGTCACTGATCCATCGCAGGAACTTCACAAAATGTATGTATTGAGTCTCAGTGAAACGGCTGACATTCTTATCACAGAAGATCAAAAGAAATTCGAACAACTCGAAGCCAATTTCAGAAAGCGCCTTGAATTTGTCGAGACATTGCCCGAAGGCCCGGAGAAACTCTTCTTAGAAGCTGAATTAAACCTTCAACGTGGATTCAACTTGCTTAATCTCGATCAAAGCTTCAATGCTGTATTTGCCATTCGCAGAGCTTATAACGTTACACAGGATTGCCTGAAAAAATATCCATCCTTCATTCCCATAAAAAAAACGAGTGGTGTTATCCAGGTCATGATCGGGTCAGTGCCAGACAAGTATCATTGGTTTATAAGCTTGCTGGGAATGAGAGGATCGGTGGTGGTAGGGCAAAAACAATTGCAAGAGTTAAGAAATTCAAAATCATCGCTGAATGTAGAAGCCACCATACTATTCTTTACCGTAAAAGGATTTATCAATCAACAATTTTCTGAAGCAGCTGCTGGCCTTACTGAGATTCTTAAAGATCAACCTGAGAACAGGCTGATTCTTTTTTTATCAATTAATATGCTCGCCAAAGATTCGCAGAGTGAGAAAGTTTTGGAATTAATTTCAACTTTAGATCAGCATAATCAAGGCCTGCAAATGTATTATGTTGAATACTTGCGAGCAGAAGCATTGCTAAATAAGGGTGATTATGCAAAAGCGATCACATCCTATCAAAAATTTATCAAGGGTTATCGCAGTACAAGTTTCAAAAAAGATTCACACTACAAAATTGCGCTTTGTTATTGGCTGATGAATGACGAACCTCAGGCTAAAGTTTATTTTGAAAAGGCAAAAATCACAGGGAAAGAACAAGCTGATCCAGATAAATCGGCGGCCGCACAGTTGGCAGAAAATAAATTGCCTAATCAAAAAATACTGAAGGTTCGGTTCTTGACAGACGGTGGGTATTACAAAGAAGCTCAGGCATCCGTTAACGCAATACAATTTTCTGAATTAAAGACATTAAAAGAGCAAACAGAATATTTTTATCGCAAGGGAAGGTTAGCTCACAAAACCGAAGAGTTCTCAGTAGCTAAAATCTATTACGAAGAGACTATCCATTTAGCGAAAGAAAATCCCTGGTATTTCGCACCCAATGCTGCTTTGCAATTAGGCTACATCTATCGCGACCAGAAAAATTATGCTATGGCTAAAAAATACTTTGAGCAAGCCATGACCTATAGAAAGCACGAATACAAAAGCTCAATAGACAGCAAGTCTCGCTCAGCGCTTGAGCAATTGAAAACAGTCAAGGTGTAGATTGTTCCTTTTCCGTTTTAGGGATTTTGATGTTGCTCAAATGAGCCGTGTCGTTGTATTTCTTTACACTGAAATGAGATCCGTTAAACTCAAGCAAATACAGGCAAAGATTCGAGTGCTCAAACATATCCATACTTTTCAAAGGATACTTCAACAATTGGCACATTAGAATTCGTAAAGCGCGACCATGCATGCAGATGAGAATAGTCTCATCTTTGTCATTGGCAAGAATCTTATCAATTATGGGCTGTTGACGAGCAGCAACTTCATCAGGACTCTCCCCACCTTGAATCCTAAGAGATGTGTTTCCATCCTGCCATTCTTGCAACATCCGGTGATAATAAGCATCCTCTTCAGGTGTAATTTTTTGACCTTCATTGGTACCCCAGCTGATTTCGTTCAAGCCCGGAAGTATCTCGTGTGGCACTCCACTATCAATAAACTGTGCCACCGTTTGCGCAGTCCTCTTGAGCGAAGAAGTATAGACTTTATCAAAGCGAACCTCACGATACATTTCAAAAAATGCTTGTGCCTGAGCTCTGCCAGTTGCATTGAGAGACGAGTCCACCCCACTGCCCTGAACAATGCCTTGAAGGTTGAAGTCAGTTTGACCGTGACGGATGATGTAAATTTTTTTGCTGGACAATTTCCGTTAATTTGGGCGCAAAAATAGGGAAATAGTTCAATCCACATTCATCCCGATGTCCATCTTTAAACCAGGAATAACACTCGATGTATTAAACAAGCTGTCAGCCAATACGATGGTTGATCATCTTGGGATTGTTTATACAACGATCGGTGAAGATTACTTGGAAGCAAAAATGCCAGTCGATCATCGAACCCAACAACCGCTTGGATTGTTACATGGGGGAGCTTCAGTGGCCTTAGCGGAAACGCTTGGCAGCGTTGCCGCAATGTGTTGCCTTGATGCCAATCTACAGTACTGCGTAGGGCTTGATATCAATGCCAATCACGTAAAAAGTGTGCGGGATGGTTTTGTAATTGGCATAGTAAAGCCGATACACGTTGGTAAGAAAACGCATGTATGGGAAATTAGGATTACAACCGAAAAAAACGAATTAGTTTGCGTGAGCCGAATAACAATGGCAATCATCGACAAGAAATAAATGAAAGTTATCAGCGACTATATTAAAATTGGAGAAAGGAGTTTTGTAAAAAGCCTCATTCCGCAGATTGTTGGTCATGGTGGTTCGTTTATGTTTTGGCGTCTTCCGAATAGCGATGAGAAAAATCTGATTGTTTGTAATTCCAGCGCCCTCATGCAAGATGAAATTTCATTGGAAGATTCGAAGACGGGATTTGCTTTAAGTCCATTCAACCCTAGTGAAAAAAAATTATTTTTCAATGCCGATCTTATTTTTCGTTTTAAGGGCGATGAAATTGTGAATGGGCCAG
>DASYTA010000471.1:0-5399 GCA_036002745.1 Cyclobacteriaceae bacterium
TCGTCAAACTGCGGCTTCTGTTGACCGCTTCCTTTGATCTGAAAAATAATTTTTGCGATGTACCAATTCATATCAATTACGATTTACGAATTAAGAAATTACGAATTCAGTGATTAATAACTTTTGATTTCAATGGATCCGAAAACAACGGAGCCTTTCAATACTAATGTTTTGTTTTCAGCAGCTGCACCCGTGTCACGTCTTTTGTCTTCAACAGAACCAAAAACACAGTCCACTTCAGATTTGATCTGCCAATGAGAAGGAACGATCAGTTTTACACCGCCAAAGACAATATTGGTCTCAAGTTTAGCAGCACCATTTATATCCGCTTGCGAAAGATCGAGGTCATTACCGCCAAAGACCGTATTGATTTCACCGCCTTTAAAATCCTTCGACAAGATTTTTCTTTTCGTACCTCCAAATACCGAGTTTATTTCAACCCCGTCATCTGAGGTGTTGACTTCATCTACCCATCCTTCCCAACCGCGTTTCATTCTTTTTGGCTTCATGATCATCCAAAGACCGGCAAGGATGATAATAACCGGCCACATGAAATTCCAGATGTGTATTTCTGGATAGAAATCTCTGAGCAAAAAGACTGTTCCCACTAAAATCATCACTACCCATCCACCCGGTTGGAATGATCGGCGCGCACCAAAGTATACGCCCAATGCGATAAGCAGCATTTCCCAGGTGATGGCCCATTCAGGAACATCAAAGCCCAGTTGGCGGCTCAACAAAACTCCACCGATAATTACAAGAACTAAGCCCGCAAAGGCACGGCCCGAGCGTGGTGCTATAAATCTTTCACGACCTGAATTTTTGCTATCTGTTTCCATATTTTTTTGAATTTATACCCAAATGAACGCACGAAAAGCCGCACTGGCGATGGCAGATAGGTTATTGAAGGCAAGAAGTAGGTGAATGCCGGAATGGCGTAGGTGAAAATGGGGTGGATCTATTCGGCCGAACCGCTCCGATCGTGAATGCGAATCTTACTCAAATCAATATCTGCATCTTCTTGTTCGCCATAAAAACCAGGATCAATTTCGTCAATCAACAATTTCTCCTCCTGTAGTTTCTTCGGCTTATCGAAGGTCATGATTAAGGCCGGAAGCAAAATCAGGTTGGTAAACATAGAAATAACCAGCGTAGTGGATGTAAGCAAACCGAGCGCAATGGTTCCACCAAAGGAAGAGAAGGCGAAAATGATGAAGCCGGCAAACAAGACGATCGAAGTATAAATAATGCTTTTTCCTGTCTCCAAAATACTTTCGCTTACCGACAGCGGCACAAAAAACTTATTAGCCAGTTGTTCTTGTCGATACTTCGCTAAGAAACGAATTGAGTTGTCGACTGAAATTCCGAAGGTGATGCTAAAGATTAGGGCTGTGCTGGCCTTTAAATGAATTCCAAAGTAGCCCATCAATCCCGCGGTGATCATCAACGCCAGCAAATTTGGAACAAGCGAAATAATGATCATTCGCACGTTGGCAAACAACATAGCCATTGAAAGTGTTATAAGAATAAAGGCAAGCGCGAGGCTCTCCTTCAAGTTATCAATCAAGAATTTATTTCCCTTGATAAAAAGTTTGGTGGTACCCGTAACGTTGGTAGTGATGTTAGTGCCCGCAAAAATTTTGTTCATTCGTGGCTCTATCACATGGCTTACTAACGAATCCATTTTGATTGAACCAATGTCGGCTATCTGCATGGAGATGCGCATTCGCGTATACGTAGAGTCGACAAAAGATTTGAGAAGCCCGCTGCTGTCGCCCTGGCTTTTCATGTAGCGCAAAATATAAATGCTTTCAGGTTTGGTAGGAAGTTCATATCGGTTTGGATCATTTCCGTAAAATGCTTGCTTCGAAGCTTTCACCAAACTGAGAATTGAAATGGGCCTTGATACTTCAGGAAGAGAATCGATGAACGTTTCAAACTCATCAATCTTTTTAAGGTTCGGAATATTTAATACTCCCCTTCGCTTGCCTGTGTTTACCTCAACTTCCAATGGCATGATTCCGCTGAAGTTGGATTCAAAAAACTTCAGGTCTTTGTGTATATCAGTATTTTCTGGAACATCATCGACCATATAAGTCACCGATACCAGCTTCATCATTCCTAAAACAGAAAAAACAGCAAAGCCAACACTGACTAAATAAATAATTGTGCGATGACGGTGAACGGTTAGATCAGTCAATTCTAAAAACTTACCCATGATTTTGAAATCCAGGTGGCGCAGGTGTTTCGGTTTTGGTTCAGGCAACCAAGAAAATATCGCAGGGATCATTACCAAACTAACTACAAACAACGCCATGATGTTAATGCCGGCCACAATTCCAAACTCGCGCAACAACAAAATGTCCGTTGAGAGTAAAGTAAGAAATCCAATCGCAACCGTAAGGTTGGTTAGGAACATGGCCAATCCCATTTTCTTCACCACGTTGGCAATAGCTTCTGGTTTACTTTTGCGCTTGAAGTACTCCAAGTGGTACTTATTCAAAAGATAAATCGCATTGGTGATCCCAATCGTCACGATCACAGGAGGAATCAATCCACTAAGCAACGTGATCTTAAATCCAAACAACGCCAACGTGCCCATCACCCACACCACTACAATGCCAATGATGATCATCGAAAACAAAACCGCCCTCACCGAACGGAAAAATAAAAACATAATGAACCCTGTGACTAGCGCAGAGAGATAAAGGAAGAACTGCATCTCTTGGCGTACTTTGGTAGCCATGATTGTGCGGATGAATGGGAGGCCTGCATAGTGCAAATTGATACCAGTTGATTTTGAAAATGCATCACCAACTTTCACAAGCTCACTTGTTAACCCCACCCGTTTTGCGGAATTCATTACCTCCTTCTGAACGGAGACAAGCATCATGGTTGCACCGTTGCGTTCATTCACTAACTGACCCATGTAAAATTTTTGAGTGCGGAGTACGGTCAATAAACTATCTAGTTCACGCTGACTTCCTAATTCCTTCGGGAATAGTGGTCGCAACTGAAAGCGAGTGTGCGCTGTGTCTTTGCGAATAATTTTTAGTTCCGTTAGACTCAACACATTATTTACACCTGTGATTTTCTTGATTGACTTGTTGAGTTCGCGAAATCGGTTAAAGTTTTGCAATGAATAAATTGCGCTGTCCTGAAGACCTACTCCGATAATATTGGCGTCTTCGCCAAACTGTTGTTTGAACTTTTGAAGGAAAATCATTTCCGGGTCATCGGCCGGCACGGTGCGCGCCAGGTCGTAGCTCATCTCTACTTTCGTAGCATAAAATCCCATCACTACCGTGATGAGGCAGATGAGAATAATTAATAACAATCGAAAACGAATAATGAAAGACGCGATTTTATCCCACATAGCTAATTACCGATTTTAACAAGCGGTAAAGCTAAGGAATTTTAGAAATTGAACGAGCGGCTATACTTTGGACGGACTCACCTGACTTTGTTGACCTACGGCAGCGTTTTTATAAACCCACCAGGCACATACTAAAATAGAAAGGATAAAGTATGCAACTATAAAATATTGTGCACCCGGAAGCATACCGCTAATACCAAACCAATCGCCTTGAGTATATATAATAGAGAGCGCTAACCCTCCTTTAATAAATTCCCACACGATGGCATACTTACTTTTGTCGAGCAGTTCGGTGAAAGCATAGATCATAAGAAAAACGACCGTTCCGTACCAAAACATTCCTGGTGAGCCAATCTTCGCGATGTTGCCAAACAAATAAGCTACCAACAACAACATCATGATCATTTGTATCCAACTCCACGCCAGCAAACCGGATGAAACTTGAGGGTTGTATTTTTCAAAATGATAAACATCTTTGATTTTATACACTGGAAATTTTTCTGCAACATCCGCAGGACGCCAACCTAGCGGCATAAACCAAATTTTCAATTTGTCTTCCCAGCTTTTTGCATGCCATGCATCTTTGATCAATAACCATAGGTGCATGAAATTTATTTTGATAGGATTCCAGGTTTGCACAGGGCGGGTCACGCCGTACACCGGAGGAACATTCGGCAACTCTTCTTGGTAAGAACCAAACAACTTGTCCCAAAAAATAAAAATCTGTCCGTAGTTTCTATCGAGGTATTCAGGATTGATCGCGTGATGTACACGATGATGCGAAGGTGTCACAATAATTTTCTCGAGAAAACCCATGCGACCAATGTGACGTGTGTGATACCAGAACTGTGCGAACAAATGTAATGGTGCCACAATCGCAATAACCGATGAAGGCACACCCAACAAAGCCGCAGGTAAAAGAAAAATAGCGGCAACTTTTACGAGCGTAGAAATGCTCTGACGAAGTGCACACGCTAAATTAAATTCTTCACTGCTGTGATGAACAATGTGCGCATTCCAAAACAAATTGTACTCATGCTGAATTCGGTGCACCCAATAGCCTGCGAAATCAAGCGCCATGAAGGCAATAAAATAAACTAACCAGGTTGCTTCGATATGAATCAACGCAACTTTTGTCACCAGCCACTGATAGGAAATAATAACGAGGCCAACACCAAGAACATCTTTCAACGTATTGGTGACGCCAGAACTGATACTCGAAATCATATCGTTAGTTCGAACGGTGTCAAAACCCTTGCGCCATCCATACCACTTTTCGAAAAGCACAAGCCCAAAAAATGCGGGCATGGCATACAATAAAATTTTTCCGTAGGCTTCCATAAAATTTTCAGTCTATAAAATTAGACATTGCCCGAGGCGAAAACAATAACAAAATGATCGAAAAAATTACAACAGGTTTTAAAGCGCAATTCCTTTGATTTTCCGGTAAAGGCTTAAGGCATGCCTGTCGGTGAGGCCGGAAATAAAGTCTACAATCAATCGCAACATGGAATAGGTGCTGCCCTGTTGTTGAGAAAGCTCCCATCGAATTTCTTCTGGTAACATCAGCTGAAGGTTTTCATACTTGCGGGAAGCTTTAACTCCTTGCAACGATTGACCGGCAGTTACAAATTCCTCCAGCAAGCCGGGCAACACTGCATGACCGCTTGCTTCAATCTCTACCACAGTACGAGCACGATAAATTTTTTCAACAGAGATTTTTGAAATCTGTTTCAATGCATCTTTGGAAGGAATTGAATCCGTTAGTGCCTGATCAAATTTTCCTTCGAGAATATTTTTTTCCTGATCGAGAAATAAAGTCGTGCACTCTTCAACCAGTTTATTAATCGTCATCGCACGCAGCACGCCCAACTTTTCAGTAACACCAACAATTTTGTTTGCCTTCTCGCGGTTGAATTGCTCCTTCAAAATTGCAGCCATCAACTCGATAGCTTCATCGAGGCTTACCAAACCCAGGCGACAACCATCTTCCAAATCAATAATGCCGTAGCAAATGTCATCT
>DASYTA010000472.1:0-2584 GCA_036002745.1 Cyclobacteriaceae bacterium
AGGTTTGGTCCAGAAGGCAGGCGATTGAATGCCTGCCATTCCAAAAACATCAGGTCTCGTGAATGCAAAATAAGTAGATGTCAATCCTCCCATAGAAGTACCGAGAATGGCACGCTGCGATGCATCCGAAATTAGCGGATATTTTTTTTCAAGGTATGGGATTAATTCTGTCACAAAAAAATCGAGATAATGCTTATTCATTGCCAGCTCTTGCATGCGTCTATTATTCGACCGGTTTACCGGTTCGCGCTGATCAATGAAGATTGCCGCTATAGGTTTAATTTTTTTCTCAGCAATTAAATTATCCAGAACGGTAGCCATGTTGCCAAGCTGAGGCAACAAATATTCGTAACCATCGGTGACATAAATGGAAGGAAGTTTGCCCATTCCATCATAACCTGCAGGGAGGTAAATACTGAACATGATTTGATAACCGAGTACTTTACTATTGAATAGCATATCATGTGCCAAGGTTCCATGCGCAATGTCATTTCTGGGTGCCAATTCAGGATCTTCTTTCCATAATGGCATTCGAAGTTCGGAGTTAGGGCTTCCACCACCTACGCCACTCCACTGCTGATATTTGTTTTCAGGGTCAAGAATGTAATCGGTGTTATTTAATACAATTTTATAATCAAGACGTGCGTCTTTTGGGAATGCCGATTTTAAAAACCAGATGTTAGTGTTCGGTATTTTTTGTCCTTGATTTTGGAATTTCTTATCATATCCCCATCCATTGAAATCGCCTGTCCAGGCCACATTAGTGGCCTTGCCTTCGTAAAGAAAAAGAACTGAATCTTCTACGATAAATGGAATTTGATTTTGCTCACGTAACGAAGAAAATAATTTTTGGATTTCTTCCTTTTGATGAACCGTATCGGTAATAAGTGATAGCTGCTGTAGTTTATCAAATGTTGCCTTATAAGATGTATAGTCTTGCCCGAAGGAATTCAATCCAAAAAACAAAAAACAGCTAAGACAAACTGATTTCATAAACATAAACTAGTTACATTAAGAATGTATTACAACATCATCTTTGTCTTCAACAAATCGAACACAAAAAGACGCAACGAGTAGAAACACACCGGCCATTACAATACTATAAATAGCTTGTGATCCGTAAACATATTTTACAATAGGTCCACCAACTATTCCGTTGAAAATTTGGGGCAGCGTAATGAAGAAGTTAAAGACACCCATGTATATACCCATTTTTTGAGGAGGGATTGCTCCCGCCAATATCGCATATGGCATTGCCAAAATGCTGGCCCACGCAATGCCAACTCCAACCATCGAGAAAATTAGAATATTGGGATCATGAACAAAGTAAATCGAAATTAAACCAATCCCACCTGCAGCAAGTGAAATGCTATGAGTGAGCTTCCTTCCAATCTTTGCAGCAATGAATGGCAAGAACAAAGCATAGATGGCTGACACACCATTGTACACTCCAAAAATAATTCCTACCCAATTGCCGGCCTCATTGAATGCAAGTGATGATCGATCATCAGGCGAAAGGCCGTAAACATGCACAGCAACTGCAGATGAAGTAAATACCCACATTGAGAAAAGAGCGAACCATGAAAAAAATTGAACAAGCCCGAGTTGCCTCATGGTCTTTGGCATTTTTGCAAAGTCACTTGCAATTTGCTTTAATCCTTTCGACCCTTTCGAGTCTTCCGCTTTTAGATATTCGGTGTCGGGAGGAAATTCTTTAGTTGTTATGACCGTCCAAAGAATAGCGATCAAGAAAGTAACGGCACCAACGTAAAATGAAATGGTTACGTTATCAGGCACCGCACCTGTCGCAGCGATTTTTTGCACGCCAAACCACTCTGCAAAAATGTAGGGAAGCCATGATCCAATTACTGCGCCCAGTCCGATTAAAAATGTTTGAACTGAGAAACCAAGAGTGCGTTGATCGGCAGGTAGAAGATCGGCCACCAAAGCACGGAAAGGTTCCATAGCCACATTAAAAGAAGCATCCATAATCATCAAGATCCCAGCACCTACATATAAGGGTGGGAGTATGCTGGCCAGGAACTGTGAATTAGGCATGAGCATCAATGCCATAGATGCAAGAATTGCACCGCTAAGGAAATAAGGCCTTCTACGGCCAAGAGAAGTCCAGGTTCGATCGCTGTAATAGCCAATTATAGGTTGAACGATCATTCCTGTTAAAGGAGCTGCTAACCAAAACCAACTTAAATGTTCAACGTCAGCACCAAATGTGGTAAGGATTCGAGAGGCATTGCCGTTCTGCAATGCAAAGCCAAATTGAATTCCGAAAAAACCAAAACTCATATTCCAGATTTGCCAAAAGCTGAGCTTCGGTTTTTGCAAAGTTGTCGTCATAAAAGGACTTATAAAAATCCTTTAAATGTATCTAATATTTTGAAGTTTGCCTTACCAGGTTACTTCGATTTTATTAGCTGAATAATCGAGCTGAATTGCTTTTACCCATTCATTTCCCATGCTGTCAGGCTCATTGATGGGATCGTATTTTTCTAAAGGTGAAAAGAACGAATGATGGAATTGTTCAAGGGATTTTCTTTCACCATTAATGCTTACATCGTTTGAGTTA
>DASYTA010000473.1:0-2596 GCA_036002745.1 Cyclobacteriaceae bacterium
TACCCAAATGCGACATCAGAATGCAACTTCCACCATCGCTCAAAATTTTCTTTAATGATGGGATGGTTGCTCGGATCCGATTATCATCAGTCACGTTAAAACTTTTGTCCAGGGGAACATTAAAGTCCACACGAATGAGAGCACGTTTTCCTTTGAAGTTGATGTTGTCGATGGTTTTCATGTGTTAATAATTGTTTTTTAGGGTCACATGGAATGGCCTAGATTATTTATCATAGATTGAGTTCAGAGAATCTTAATGGCCATTTCATAATTGGTTATAATGGGTTGCTAAGATAGCAAATCGCCTTTGAGCACCAAGGTGATGGCATACCCAAAATTTCATCAAACGATGGAAATAAAATCATATTTCTTATGAATTTGCTGCCGCTTGATCAACAATCTTATTTTTGCGAATGGCGTTATTCGAAAAGTACTTACAAATTAAGAAATCAAAATTACCACAAGCCGGCAAAGGCCTCTTTACCAAAATAGATATCCCTAAAGGCAAACGAATTGTTGAATACAAAGGAAAGCTGCACCTGTGGAAAGATGTAAAACACTTGGATGGCTACAATGGTTATCTGATGTACATCACTCGTAATGCGGTGATTGACGCCCAACCCACCATAAATACATTCGGCCGTTATGCCAATGATGCTAATGGCTTTGGAAGGACACCCGGATTAAAAAACAATTGTGAGTATGTTAGCCAAGGAAGAAGATGTTATATCGAATCCTTACGACCTATCCGGAAAGGAGAGGAGATCTTAGTGAGTTATGGCAACGACTTTTGGAAATTACAAAGGAAGATTCGTGCGAGTGAGAATCTATAAGCAAGTGCTTATTTTTACACTTCAATAATTTAAACTCATGACCGAACGAGAGCTAATCAAATTAGAAGCAACAATCCGTAATAAAATGGAAGAAATCAAAAAGCAGCGGGTGAGCCTGAAGGGTTCAGGCATTGGCGGTCTGATGAATACCTTAAAGAAAGTGGACGAGGCGCTTTATGAGAAACTCATGCCTGAGTATAAGAAAATGGTTAAGGAGAGCAACATCTTCAAGTAAGCAGGTTTGTGGGAAATAAAAAAAGCCCTCTCATTTCTTTGAGGGCTTCTTATTTAAACTGTTGATAGTTATTTCAGTTGAGAAAAATCAAAAGAGGTCTCTAAAAACTTCGTAGTGAATTTTCCAGAACGGAAAACTGGATTATCCATCAATTTCAAATGGAATGGTATCGTGGTTTTTACGCCTTCGATAATAAATTCGCTCAACGCGCGCTTCATGCGTGTGATAACTTCTTCGCGTGACTGGCCTGTTGCGATAAGCTTGCCAATCATTGAATCATAATTCGGAGGAATCGTATACCCTGCATACACATGGCTGTCAATGCGAATACCATGGCCACCGGGCTTATGAAGGTTTATAATTTTTCCTGGTGATGGTCTAAATCCATTAGCAGGATCTTCAGCATTAATACGGCACTCCATCGCGTATAAAGTTGGGAAGTAGTTGTTTCCTGAGATTGGAACACCTGCTGCAACTTTAATTTGCTCCTTGATCAAATCATAGTTTGTTACTTCTTCGGTGATCGGATGCTCCACCTGGATACGTGTGTTCATCTCCATGAAATAGAAATCACCGTGCTTATCTACAAGGAATTCGATTGTTCCTGCACCTTCGTAATTGATAGCTTTCGATCCCTTAATGGCAGCTTCGCCCATGCGCTCACGCAGCTCCTGACTTACGATAGGAGAGGGAGTTTCTTCAACTAACTTTTGATGCCTTCTTTGAATAGAGCAATCGCGTTCTGAAAGATGACAAACTTTTCCGTATTGATCACCTACAACTTGTATTTCAATATGACGAGGCTCTTCAACGAATTTCTCAAGATAGAGACCATCATTACCAAAGGCAGCACCTGCTTCGCGTCTAGCATCATCCCACGCTTTTTGAAATTCACTCTCATCATTGATGATGCGCATCCCCTTTCCGCCGCCACCGGCAGTCGCCTTAACGATCACAGGATATTTAATTTGTTTTGCGATCTTCATTCCTTCCTCAACAGAAGAAAGCAATCCATCTGATCCTGGAATGGTAGGAACACCAGCCTTCTTCATGGTGTCTTTAGCAGTAGATTTATCGCCCATCGAATTAATCATCGCTGGTGTAGGGCCGATAAATTTTATTCCATACTCATGGCAAATCGCGGAGAACTCAGCACGCTCTGATAAAAATCCGTAGCCAGGATGTATCGCATCGGCATTGGTAATTTCAGCAGCAGAAATAATGCGAGGAATGTTGAGATAAGAATCTTTGCTTGGTGCATCACCAATACAAACTGCTTCGTCTGCAAACCTAACGTGGAGACTTTCACGATCCGCTGTAGAGTAAACAGCAACCGTTTTTATGTCCATCTCTTTGCATGTGCGAATGATACGCAACGCAATCTCACCACGGTTCGCTATTAATATTTTTTTAAACATAGATGTCGTTAATGGTTAATTGTTAATGGTTAAGGACGATCGCTAACTTTTCGAATAGCGATTTACTATTAAGCAATAACTTAATCCGGTTCTACTACAAACAATATCTG
>DASYTA010000474.1:0-19191 GCA_036002745.1 Cyclobacteriaceae bacterium
AAACGTTGGGAAAACTCATCAACCGCTGAATGGTGTCATCTTCAATGATGTTCGCAGATAAGTCACGAAAAAAAAGTTTTTCTTCTTGTTCGTAAACATCAATTCCCAAATAGCCAATATGTTTTGATTTCAGTGCATCAATTACTGATTTCGTATCTATCAAACCGCCACGACTTGTGTTAATTAACATTACTCCTTTTTTCATCCATGCTATACTATTATCGTTAACAATGTGATGTGTTTCATCATTCAATGGGCAGTGCAACGAAATAATATCTGATTGCTTCAGGATTTCGGTGATCGGTACGAACTTAACACCAAGCTCTTCCAACTCCTTATTGACAACAACGTCATGTGCAATTACTTTGCAACCAAACCCCATCATGATTTTACAAAACGCTTTTCCAATGTGACCTGTTCCAACAACGCCAACCGTTTTGTTATGCAGATCAAATCCCAACAATCCATTCAACGAAAAATTCTGTTCGCGAACCCGGTTATAAGCTTTATGTGTTTTCCTGTTTAAGGTAAGGATCATTGCTACAGCATGTTCTGCCACTGCTTCGGGCGAATAAGCTGGAACTCGACAGACTTTAATTCTGTTTGCTTTGGCCGCCTCCAAATCGACATTATTAAAACCGGCACAACGCAGCGCAATTACTTTAACTCCTTTTTTCGCAAGGGACTCGATGACTTGGGCGTTCACTCTATCGTTTACAAAAACACAAACTGCATCGGTTTTTTCAACGGCATTAATAATATGTGGACCTAGATGTGTTTCATAATATTCCAATTCAAAACCAAACTGCTCGTTTTGCTTGTGGAAAGATTCTTTGTCGTAAGGCTTAGCAGAGAAAAAGGTGATTTTCATACTCGATGTCCAGTGAAGTGGTTTCGACTCAAAATATCCTTATTTCACTTTAGAAATGCTATTTTTTTAATTTCTAAACCCCGTCTTTCTGGCTACCTTTGCGGCTTAAATTTAATAGGACCGAATGGCTGGAATGGAGAACATCCGCAATTTTTGCATCATCGCGCACATTGACCACGGAAAAAGCACCCTGGCGGACCGTCTTTTGGAGTTTACAGGCACACTCACTAACCGCCAAATGCAAGCGCAGGTGCTCGATAATATGGATTTGGAGCGTGAAAAAGGGATCACAATCAAGTCGCACGCTATCCAAATGAACTATAAGTTCGAGGGCAAAGAATATATTTTAAATCTCATTGATACGCCGGGTCACGTTGACTTTTCTTATGAAGTTTCGCGATCTATCGCGGCCTGTGAGGGAGCGCTTCTGATTGTAGACGCGGCGCAGGGAATACAAGCACAAACAATTTCGAATTTGTACCTGGCATTGGAACATGACCTAGAGATTATTCCGGTTCTTAACAAAATTGATTTGCCTGCCGCTATGCCCGAAGAAGTTACCGATCAGATAGTAGACTTGATTGGTTGCTCTCGCGATGTAGTGATCCGTGCCAGCGCAAAGGAAGGGATTGGAATTGAAGAAATTTTGAAGGCGGCTGTTCAAAGAATTCCTGCTCCAAAAGGTGATCCTAAGGCCCCATTGCAGGCCATGATTTTTGACTCGGTTTTCAATTCATTCCGCGGCATAGAAGTTTATTATCGTGTGTTCAATGGCACGATGCGTAAAAATGATCTGGTCAAATTTGTTAATGCAGATAAGCAATACGGTGCTGATGAAATTGGAGTTTTGAAATTGGATAAGCTTCCACAAAACGAAATTAGCGCGGGTAATGTTGGCTATTTGATTTCTGGAATTAAAGTAGCGAAAGAAGTAAAGGTTGGTGATACAATCACTTTGGTGAGTAATCCGGGTGAAGCCATTAAAGGATTTGAAGATGTGAAGCCGATGGTGTTTGCTGGTATCTATCCGGTTGAGACATCCGAATTTGAAGAACTCCGTGCTTCGATGGAAAAACTTCAATTGAATGATGCATCGTTAGTATGGGAACCTGAAACATCGGCAGCTCTTGGTTTTGGATTCCGTTGCGGATTTTTAGGAATGCTGCACATGGAAATCGTTCAAGAGCGATTGGAGCGTGAATTCAATATGACGGTGATCACCACTGTTCCTTCAGTGCAATTCAAAGCAACACTCACAAGCGGAAAGACATTGTTTATCAATGCGCCTTCTGAAATGCCCGATCCAACTACAGTTGACTTCATTGAAGAACCTTTCATTCGGGCGCAAATTATTTCTAAGGCTGATTTTATCGGGCCAATCATAGGCCTATGTATGGACAGACGAGGACAAATCAAGAATCAAGTCTACTTGACATCTGATCGTGTGGAACTCACGTTTGAAATGCCACTAGCTGAAATTGTATTTGACTTCTTCGATAAACTCAAAACTATTTCCAAAGGATACGCTTCACTGGATTATCATTTGATGGATATGAGAGAAAGCGACATGGTGAAGTTGGATGTACAATTGAATGGTGAGAAGATTGATGCGCTATCCGCGATAGTTCATAGAAACAAAGCACAAGAGTGGGGAAGAAAATTGTGTGAGAAACTGAAAGAGTTAATTCCACGCCACATGTTTGAAGTTGCCATTCAGGCAGCGATCGGTCAGAAAATTGTTGCGCGTGAAACGTTGAGTGCGATTCGCAAAAACGTGTTGGCAAAATGCTATGGTGGTGATATTTCACGTAAGCGGAAATTGTTGGAGAAGCAGAAGAAAGGAAAGAAACGGATGCGCCAAGTCGGAAACGTAGAGATTCCGCAAGAGGCATTTATGGCTGTTTTAAAAATTGAATAATCAATAATGACAGATACAGCAACATACACTTTAATTGATGGCCGCAAGGTCTCGACTGACATTAAAGCCGAGATCACTCAAAAAGTAATTGAGCGCAAGGCTGCAGGAAAAAAAATTCCCCACCTCGCTATTATTTTAGTGGGCGATGATGGGGCTAGTCAAACGTATGTTGATCACAAAGTAAAGGCATGTAAAGAAGTTGGGTTTCATTACACCATGATGCGCTTTGCCGACACCATCAGCGAAGACAAATTGATGAAGCACATCGATCAGGTTAATCGCGATGAAGATGTTGATGGTTTTATCGTACAATTGCCATTGCCTGCAAACATTAGTGTTGAGCGCATCACTGAAAAAATTCGGCCTGACAAAGATGTTGATGGATTTACCAACAGAAATTTTGGAAGTATTGTTTCTAAAAATCCATTGTTGCTCCCCGCTACACCTTACGGAGTGATGGAATTGTTAAAGCGATATAACATTCCAACTGAAGGAAAAAATTGTGTTGTGGTTGGCGCAAGCCGATTAGTTGGTGCACCGCTAAGTATGATGTTAGTGGAAGAAGGAAAAGCCACGGTTACAATCTGTCATAAGCACACCAAAGACATAAAGATGTATACACTTCATGCAGATATATTGGTGGCAGCTGTTGGCAAACCGGGCTTGATAACGGCCGATATGGTAAAAGAAGGTGCCGTGGTAATTGATGTTGGAACAACTCGTGTAGAAGGCCCTCAATACAAAAATGGTTACACATTGAAAGGCGATGTTGAATTTAAAGAAGTTGCCCCAAAGACTTCTTTCATCACACCTGTTCCTGGTGGTGTTGGTCCGATGACCATTGCATCTCTTTTGCTGAATACGTTGCGAGCTACTGAGCTGCGCAACCCCTGATTTCAAAAATTGATTGGAATGACACAATCAATAAATCATCAAGTCGACAACTCAACCAATGTCCTTCCCGTGATGGAAGATTTCTACACCATCCAAGGTGAAGGATTCTATCAAGGTCATGCAGCCTATTTCATCAGACTTGGAGGTTGTGATGTAGGTTGCGTTTGGTGCGATGTGAAAGAATCGTGGGACGTGAATGCTCATCCGAAAGTGTCAGTTAACGATCTGGTGAAGAAAGCAAAAACTTCTGGAACTGAAATTGTCGTAGTCACTGGTGGTGAACCTGCGATGCACAATTTAGATTTGCTTACGAAGGAATTGCAGAAGGCCGGATTAAAAACTAACATCGAAACTTCCGGCGCTTATCCTCTTACTGGAAGTTGGGGCTGGGTTTGCCTATCTCCAAAAAAATTTAAAGCACCTCATCCGTCTGTTTTTGAAAAAGCAGACGAATTAAAAATTATTGTCTACAACAAAAGTGATTTTGATTGGGCGGAAGAACACGCGGCAAAGGTGAATGCGGCAACTGAATTATTCTTGCAACCAGAATGGTCAAAGGAAAAGGAAATGGTGCCGTTAATTATTGACTATGTGAAGGCAAACCCAAAATGGAAAGTTTCGTTACAGATTCATAAGTACATGAATATTCCTTAAACCTTTCGGATTGTGATCAAACTTGATAAAGCATCTCTTCTTTTATTTTTTGTTCTTTGCTTGTCGTGCAAGAATTATTACAACGACACAATTGATTGGTGCGACAGTATAAAAATCGGAGCTACAATCGATGAGGTAAAGAGAAATCAACCAAATTTTTTTGAAATAAACTGGAACAAGCCAGATACAGTTGAGAATGAGTTAAGATTCAGAATAGTCAACATAAAAGGTAATAGAGATATTTTAAATATGGATCATTATTTGGTCTTTATTAACAACAAGTTTGAAGGTCGCTCTTCGTATAAATAGATCAACCGAATTATATACGAGTAAATGAATGTCGCTCAGTTCGAAGCAAAATTAAACCATTGGGGACGCGAGCAAGTCCCTTTTTTGTTTTTGGTTGATTTTGAAATGGAGAATTTATTGGCTTGGAGAATGAATGAAGTTCCAAGGGATATTATTTTTTCAATAGGTGATATCTCTAACGTTACCTTGCCAGCAAAAAAAACTGATGAGACTTTGCTTATTAAGCATCCAATTTCTTTCTCTGAATACAAAACCAAGTTTGATTTTGTAAAAGAACGAATCGGTTTTGGCGATTCTTATCTTACAAACCTCACTATCAAAACGAAGATTGAAATCAATCGCTCATTAGAAGATTTATTTTCTGAAAGTGTTGCAAAGTACAAGCTCTGCTGGAAAACTAAATTTCTTGTTTTCTCCCCTGAGACATTCATCAAGATAAAGGATAATAAAATTTATTCCTTTCCTATGAAAGGAACGATTGATGCGTCGATACCCAATGCAGAACAGGTGATTTTATCAGATGAAAAGGAGTTGTCAGAACATGTGACTATTGTTGATTTGATCCGTAATGATTTGAGCGCGACAGCAAAGAATGTTAATGTCAAACGCTTTCGGTATACTGAAAAAATCCAAACTAGCCAGAAAGATCTTCTGCAAGTAAGCTCAGAGATAGTTGGTGACTTGCCAGATGATTACCGAGGTCACATTGGTTCGATCTTAATTTCATTACTACCTGCTGGCTCTATCAGTGGCGCTCCAAAAAAGAAAACAGTTCAAATTATTCAGAAAGCGGAAAAAGAGAAACGCGGATTTTATACCGGAGTTTTTGGCTACTTTGATGGAAAGAATTTAGACAGTGCAGTGATGATACGTTTCGTTGAACAAGAGGGTGAGCATTTTTATTACCGGAGTGGTGGAGGAATAACTGCGCAAAGTGAGGCAGAGAAGGAGTATCAAGAAGCAATTGATAAAATCTATGTCCCGATTCATTGAAACGATTCGATTGAAAGATGGTGTAGTCAGCAATTTGGATTACCACGTTGAAAGAATGAATCGATCTGTTGACGAAGTTCTTCGTACAAAACAGAAATTTGATCTTGAAGATGCTCTATCTTCCCTTAGTCTCCCACCAAAAGGATTACATAAAATAAGGCTGATTTATGATGCTGAGATCCGGTCAATAGAAGTCACACCATATAAAAGAAAAGAGATACGGCAATTAAAGATCGTGTACGATAACGCTATTTCGTACGATTATAAGTTCGAGAATAGAGCAGAATTAGAAAGTCTTTTCAATCAGCGTGATGATGGCGACGATGTCATTATTATAAAGAACTATCAGGTGACAGACACCTCTTACGCTAATTTGGTTTTTAAAAAGAACAATCAATGGTTTACGCCAAAAACTTTTTTATTGAATGGCACAACCCGAAAACGACTACTTGAAGAAAAAATAATTTTTGAAGAGAAGATCACAATCAATGATTTGCCTCGTTATGAAAAGGTAAAATTGATAAATGCAATGCTTCAATTTGACGGACCTGAAATTGATGTATCACAAATTGTTAGCTAGCTTTGACTATGTATAAATTTATTTTAGGAGTTATAAGTCTATTCTGTTCGTTGCCTTTGGTTTCTCAAACATTAAGTACAAAAAATAAAAAAGCAATCGATCTTTACGTTGAAGCGGATAATTACAGAGTTCGAGGTCAATACGATGAAGCAATTCGCCTTTTAAAGCAGGCCATAGACAAGGATAAGAAATTTGAGGAAGCTTACGCTAGATTGGGAAGTACCTATCTCAATGCGGGTGATATTCAATCATCAAGTGCGAGTTTGGAAGCGGCGCTTGCGTTGACACCCTATCCAATAAAACAGAAATTGTATTGGTATGCTTTGGCAGATAATTATTTAAGAAGTGGACAATATGAAAAATCCATACTTAACCTTGAAAAATTTCTAACTATAGAAAAAACGGACAAAGTTAAAATCGATAAAGCAAATCTTTGGAAGACTCAGGCAGCCTACGGGTTGGAACATCAAAAGGAAAACTTAGGTTATAGGATAAAGCCCTTGAGTGATACGGTTAATAAATTCCCCATGCAATATTTTCCGACCATCACAGCTGACGGTCAGGAATTGGTTTTCACCGTTCGTTATGGCCGAGCTCATAATGACAATGAGGATATTTTTCATTCAACAAAAAAGGGGAACAAATGGCAAGAGCCAATTTCTATCTCCGAAAATATTAATTCAGGTTATCGCGAAGGCGCATGCAGTATTTCTGCCGACGGCCGCTATTTAATTTTTACAATTTGTGGCGAACGCGGCTGCGACTTGTATGAAAGTAAGAAGGAAGGCGATGTGTGGAAGAAACCTGTAAGACTTGGGCCGGGAGTGAATAGTTCAGGTTGGGAGGCACAGCCGTCGCTGTCGGCTGATGGCAACGAACTTTACTTCGTTAGCGATCGTAAAGGCGGACTCGGTGGTTACGACATTTGGTATTCAAAGAAAGATTCAACAGGGGCGTGGAAGAAGGCAGTAAACCTGGGTAAGTCGGTGAACACGAAGTTTGATGAGATGGCACCATTTATTCATGTGAATAATCAAAATTTATTTTATGCCTCGAATGGTCTGGTGGGCTTTGGTGGGTTTGATATTTATGTTTCAGAGAAAAATGAAGGGCGGTGGCAGAATCCGAAAAACATGGGTGCCCCGCTCAATGATTTTGAAGATCAATATTCTTTTGTCGTGACCAGCAGCGGCGAGAATGCATTTTATTCACGTGAGGAGGGACGAACAAAAAGTAAGATTTATCAAACTAATATTCCCCCAGAGCTTCAAGTTCGCAGTCGAGGAAACGTGGTGAAAGGAATTGTTACAGACAGTAAAACAAAATTGGCATTACAAGCTCAGGTCGAGTTGTTTGATTTAAAAACGAGTCAAAGAATTTCCTTTTTTAATTCTGATTCGGTCAATGGACAATACCTAGTAGTTGTACCTGGGAAATCAGAATATGCCCTTCATGTTGCTGAGCCCGGTTATCTTTTTTACAGTTTACATTTCAACTATGAAGAAAAAGATCAGGACCAACCTATAACGATTGATATTGCATTGCAGCCGATTGTAAAAAATGCAATGACTGTTTTGAATAATATCTTCTTCGATTTTAATCAGTCTGAAATTAAACCTCGATCTTTTTCTGAGTTAGATGAAGTGGTGAAATTTTTGAATGCAAACCCGGACGTTAAAGTGGAAATCAGCGGCCACACTGATAATGTTGGTGATGAGAATTACAATCAACAGCTTTCACTAAAGCGTGCGCAATCAGTTGTTAATTATTTCTCATCGAAAGGAATTACTGTTTCTCGCTTTACTCAGATTGGCTGGGGATCTAAGAAGCCCATCCGGCCAAATGACACAGATGATAATCGTCAAATCAATAGAAGGATTGAGTTCAGGGTGATAAACTAATTCCTTTAAGGCTAAATTTTTAACCTACCACCCACGTAAAAGGGGTGAAAAATGCTGCAAAATAGAAGTTAAAATATCTTCTATTCTTTTCGTAGATTACTTTTTATAATAACTTAGCGTGTTCCTTATCTTAATGGGGAGCACTTAATTTAATTAACCTTAAACCTAAACAGTATGAGAAAGATTCTACAATTGAACATTGTGGTTGTGCTGATGCTCTTGACTAGCACGGCGTGGTCACAAACACGAACTGTCTCCGGGAAAGTGACATCAGTCGATGATGGCACTGCATCTCCTGGAGTCAATGTTGTTTTTAAAGGAACTACGAATGGCACAACAACGGATGCCGACGGTAAGTATACCCTCGTAGTACCTGAAGGCGCAACGACACTTACTTTTTCCTTTATTGGAATGGCAACTCAGCAAGTTGAAATTGGTGAAAGAACGATCGTCGACGTTCAAATGGCCAGCGATGTCAAGCAACTTTCTGAGATTGTTGTTGTTGGATATGGAACACAAGAGAGGAAAGATTTAACCGGGTCATTAGCATCAGTAAAAGGGTCTGATATTTCTAACTTGGCTACTCCAAGTTTCGATCAGCAATTGGCTGGTCGCGCTGCGGGTGTAAACGTGTCACAACCCTCTGGATTGATTGGGCAAGCTCCTATGATCCGTATCAGAGGTACAAACTCTATATCTAATTTCTCTGACCCTCTTGTTGTTGTAGACAATATGCCAATTACAACAGGATCTAATAGCGGCGTTATAAATAACAATGCTTTAGCCGACATCAACCCAAATGATATTGAATCTTATGAAGTTTTAAAAGATGGTTCTGCGACTGCCATTTATGGTTCACGTGGTGCCAACGGGGTAATTTTAATAACAACAAAAAGAGGCCGCAAAGGTGGTGGTTCTCATGTTAGCTATGATAACTATTTTGGATGGGCAAATACATTTAAGCAATACAAGGTTTTGAATGCCGACCAGTTTATACAAATACAAAACGAGAAATTTGCAAATGCTGGAATTGCTCCTCAAGCTTTTCCCATGACGCAAAATGGCAAAGTGGTTGATACGGATTGGCAGAAAGAGATTTTTCGAACTGGGTTTATTCAAAATCATGCACTTTCCATTAATGGGGCCAATGATAAGACTTCTTATTTCTTCTCCGTAGGATGGACAGACCAAAAAGGTGCAGCAGTGTCAAATGCTTTGCAGCGATATACTTTCCGTGCGAATTTTGATCATAAGGCTTTTAATTGGCTTTCATTTGGTACCGATATGGGGCTTACCCGTACTAAAACTATTGGCTTGAACTCAGGCTCAAATGCGTTGTCGGGCAATGTCTTTAATGCAATTAATGAGTTTCCAAACGTACCTGTTTTAAATGCAAATGGTACATATAATATAGCTGGACCTAATACAGGCCCTGGTGCTAATATTGCTAATAATGATTTTAACCTGCCCAACATTGGTTATGTGTTGGCGCACGACATTAATAATGCTACTGTTTATAGAATTATTGGCAATGTGCATGCTGAGGCAACTATCCTTAAAGATTTTAAAGTTCGTACCCAGATCGGGATAGATGCCCTTTTTAATGACGACTTTTTGTACAATAATAGCGTCCAGGGCGATGGTTTTGGATCAGGAACGGTGCTTCAACAGTATGTGCCTACGATCCGATGGAACTGGCAAAACACTATTAACTACAGCAAAATTTTGGCAGAGGATCACAAAATCAATATTACTGGTGGTCTTGAATACCAGAAAGCCACGTTTAGCAGTTATTTTGCTTTTGGCCAAAATCTCTCGAGTGAAAATTTTGGACGCAATAATATTATAGGTGGAACACTCCTTACACAACAAATTGGTGGGGATTATCAGGAAAATGGTTTTAGTTCTTATTTTGGTAGAGCAAACTACTCTTATAAAGACAAGTACCTGGTGCAGGGAACCTTCCGTAGCGATGCACTTTCATCACTTGCACCATCATATAGAACCGGTTTCTTTCCTGGCGCATCTTTAGGATGGAGGATTTCCAATGAAGAATTCTTTAAATCCGCCAGCTTCTTAAATTCAGTATCAGCTCTGAAATTGAGAGCAAGTTATGCGCAAGTGGGAAATTCATTTTTGGCATCTAATTATCCTTATGCCGACCTTTATGCGCCAGTTCTTTACGGTAATCAATTTGCCGCGAGTTATAGTAATACGGGTCAACCCAATCTGAAGTGGGAAACCAGTAAGAAGCTTGATTTTGGTATTGATTTAGGATTACTTAATGATAGAATCACCATTACAGCGGACTATTATCAAAACAAGATTGACAATTTGATTCTTAATGCACCTACCTCACCCTCTCTTGGTATTCCACAAAACTTTATAACGAAAAATGTCGGAGCAATGGAAAATTCGGGCTTTGAGCTAAGGGTAGCTGCAATGGCCATTCAAAAAGGCGACTTCACTTGGAATGTGGATGTTAACTTTGCTACTAATCACAATAAAATTACTCAACTGAGTGCCCCTGGTAATCAAGGCGATATTCTGAAGACTTATAACATTACCAGAGTGGGTGAGTCCGTTGGCTCCTTCTACGGATATGTGTATGAAGGTGTTAACAAGGCTAATGGTAATCCACTATATTTAAGAGGCGACGGCACGACGGTTATTCAAGGTGACATTGCTACTCAAAGTTATTTTGGTTATGATCCTGCTAATCCAGGCACTTTAGGTGCCGCGGTTGCTTCACTGAGCAATGCTGACAAGAAGGTAATGGGTACGAGCACGCCAACCTGGTTCGGAGGCTTTAACAACACATTCACTTACAAAGGCTTTGATTTGACCATCTTTACCCGCTTCTCTGGTGGCAATAAAATCATGAATATTTCACGTCAAGGGTTGCTATCTCAAAATTTTACCAACAATGGAACTGAAATATTAAATCGTTGGAAAAGCCCTACGGATACTGGGGATGGCAGCGTACCTCAATTGGTTTACGGCAGTGATTCCTTTATCAACCTAGTCAACAACACAAGTACACGATTCCTTGAAAAGGGAGATTTCTTTAGAGTGCAAAATATTATAATTGGTTATAGCTTACCAAAAGCGATGTTAGAAAAAGCCAAGATCAATAAATTGCGATTTTTTGCACAATTACAAAATGTTCTCCTTGTTACCAATTACAAAGGGATTGATCCTGAATCAAATCTTACCACTACGAACACTCCAGCGATCAACACTGCTCAGGGTTTGGACAGTAATGTTAATCCTCAGCAAAGAACCTTTACTCTTGGGCTTAACCTAGGATTTTAAATCACATTAATTCGAAATAATTATGAAAAAAATAATTTCATTAATATTTATAGTAGGCAGCTTATACTTGGCATCATGTAATGTGACCGATCTCGAGCCAAAGAATGCAGTTTCATCCACTACTATTCCAGCTGATTCATCAAATATTGAATTGGCAGTTGCTGGTGTATACCGCTCGGCACAATCACAGTTGTATGGGTACAATGGTGGCAATGGCACTCCTAATGGAGGCGATAACAGGGGATATGCTTTTGGCGCTGCGCATATTGAGCAGGGCGAAATGCGCGGTGAAGATCTGGTAAATACTCAAGGTTTCTTCACAATAGTATATCAAAACACCCAAACCTCGTCCAGCCCAAATTGTGTTAATTTTTGGTCTGCTTTATTCGAAGTTGTTAATCAGGCCAATTCGGTAATTGATGCTCTTGGCACAACAAAGGCTGTGAAACCTGCAACAGCAGCTGCATACTTAGGTGAGTTGAGATTCCTTCGTGCAATGGCTTATCACGATTTGCTTATTTTCTTTGCCAGGCCTTATGGGGATAACCCAACAACAAATTTGGGAGTTCCTTATAGAACAACTCCGTCTCAAAGAGATCCTGTAGGAGCGACAGCAATGACTCGTAATACGGTTGATGATTGTTATAATAAAATAATTGCTGACTTGGATTTTGCGGAGGCCAATTTACCTGACACCAGAGACAATCAAGTTACTCGTGCGACTAAAGGAGCCGCAATTGCCCTCAAGACAAGGGTCTATCAGCACATGAACAATTGGGCAAAAGTAATTGCTGAAGCAAGCAAATTAGCCTCACCTTCTTTAACCCCTGTTAGTCCAATTGGTGGATATAAATTAAATGCAGATCCTTTTGACGCATTTAAGAATCCTACGACAGCTGAGTCAATATTATCTAGTGAATACAGTTCAGTGGATCAGGGAAGTGTGAACGGGGGTCTTGGAGGTGCGTTCCAACCAACTGAATTTAATGGAAGGGGCTTGATTGGCGTTAGCCCAAATCTTTACAATAAGTCTTTTTGGCTTGCTAATGATTTAAGGAGAGAAGCAGCGAACTCAGCGACCGGTGGTTATATTGTAAATGGATCGCTTGGTGCTAATAAATTCATTTACTATATCAATAAGTATCAAGATGCTGTAACCAACACAGATTGGGCTCCATTGATCCGATATTCAGAGGTGTTACTAAATTATTCTGAAGCCTTAGCTAGAACTGGTGACCTGCCAAATTCATTGTTATTGCTTAATGCTGTTAGAAACAGAGCGGTAGGTGCAGGTAACGCATATACCACTTTTGCTACTCAAAACGCGCAAATTCAGGCAGTATTAGATGAGCGGAGAATCGAGTTAATTGGTGAAGGAAGGCGTTGGCCAGACATTCACAGGCTTTCAACAGACCCTGTATTTGTTACTGGTGGTGGCGGTGTGCCGGCGAAGTTACTTTATTCACAGGTTACAGCGAGTAGCTATGTAGTGGGCTCAAATGCGACTATTGCAGGTTCGGTTAAAGCGCTGCCCTACTCCGATTATCGTTTCGTGTGGCCAGTAAGCAACACTGAGATTGCCAACAATCCTAACGTTGCCCAGAACCCAGGATACTAAACTGATGATTTTGCTTTAAATAAAAAAAGGCTGCCAACTGGCAGCCTTTTTTTATGGTATTTTGTGTCACAGATTAGTACGATTTCAAATTTGCCATCAAATAATTTTTCACATAATCCTCGGTGCCTTCTTCAAGTGTATGAAATGGTTTTGAGTATCCAATTTTTTTCAGTTTCTCCATGTTGGCCTCGGTAAAATATTGATACTTATCACGGATGTCGACTGGTGTATCAATAAACTCAATGCTCTCTTTCTTATCCATTGCTTTGAAAACGGACTTAGTCAAATCCAAAAATGCTCTCCCTTTGCCTGAGCCCAAATTATAAATACCAGAGTTCTTTCTGTGATGCATAAGGAAGATGCACACTTCCACTACATCTTTTACATAAACAAAGTCGCGCATCTGTTCACCGTCTTTAAATTCAGAATTGTGTGAGCGAAATAATTTCATTTTATCTGTCTTGCCAATCTGGTTGAACGCATGCCAGATCACGGAAGCCATTCTTCCTTTGTGATATTCATTGGGCCCGTAAACATTGAAGAATTTCAAGCCTGCCCAAAAAAATGGCTTATCTTTTTGCTGCAAAGCCCACACATCAAAATCCTGCTTGGATTGTCCGTAAGGATTTAGCGGTTTTAACAAATGCATTTTGGATTCATCGTCATCGTATCCAATTTCACCCAACCCATAAGTAGCAGCAGACGAAGCGTACACCAGAGGAATTTGGTATTGTAGGCATCTTGTCCAAATATCTTTTGTGTATTGCGTATTCATTCGATCGAGCAAAACTGTATCGAATTCTGAAGTGTCGGTTTTTGCTCCGATATGAAAAATAAAATCTACCAACGCATAATTTTTGTCGAGCCAGGTCATGAAATTTTCACGGTCAACAAATTCTTTAATCTTCGCACCGACTAAATTTTTCTCCTTCGCAGGATTGCCAAACTTATCAACTGCAATAATGTTGTTGAAGTTGTCTTTATTCAATCGCTTTACTAAACAACTTCCAATAAAGCCGGCGGCCCCCGTTACAATGATCATAATAATTCTTTTCGAGGCAAAAATAAGTTATTCTCATGGGATATGTTTCATTGAGATAACGGACTGGACTTGATCTACTATATTTGCTTTTTGATTGTAAAACCATGATTTACGTAAGTCGGCAGGAGCATTTCAATGCAGCACATAAACTATATAATCCGGCCTGGAGTAAAGAGAAAAATTTTGAAGTCTTTGGGCCATGCGCCAACGAAAATTGGCATGGACATAATTTTGAATTGATCGTTACGGTAAAAGGAACTCCGGATCCTGAAACCGGTTTTGTTGTCGATTTGAAAAAATTGAGTTTGCTAATCCGAGCTGAAGTGATCGAGCAGTTGGATCACAAGAATTTAAATATCGATGTTCCTTTCATGAAAGATAAGATGGCGAGCACGGAGATATTAGCGAAGGAGATATGGAAGATACTCGACCCTAAAATTCAACCGATTACCCGTTTCGGGAAATTACATTCTGTTAAATTATATGAAACGCCCCGCAACTATGTTGAGTACTTTGGTGAATAAACTGAATTCAAATTGAAACTCTACATCATAGCTGGCGAGCGCTCAGGTGATTTGCATGGAAGCAATCTTGTAAAGGCACTGAAAGCCAAGGATACTTCTCTTGCTATTCGTGGATTTGGTGGCGATGAAATGAAGAATGCTGGCGTAGATATTTTTGTACACTACGAACAGCTGGCCTTTATGGGTTTTGTAGCATTGATTACAAACGCTTTTAAGATTTTCAAATACATTCGACTTTGTAAAAATGATATCCTTCAATTCAAACCGGATGCAATCGTGTTGATTGATTATGGCGGGTTCAATCGGAGGATAGCGAAGTTCGGAAAGAAGAATGGCATCAAGGTTTTCTATTACATTCCGCCTAAAGTTTGGGCCTGGTACCAAAGCCGAGCTTTTGAATTGAAAAGAAATGTCGATCGCTTATTTGTAATACTTCCTTTCGAGAAGAAATTTTTCAAAGAGAAATGTAGTTGGGATGTCGACTATGTAGGTAATCCTGTACTAGATGCGATTAAATCTTTTAAAGCTGATCCGAATTTCTTGGAGAAGAATAAAATCGATCGATCAAAGAAATTGGTAGCCCTATTGCCAGGAAGCAGAAAAATGGAGCTTAAGAAGATGGTTCCCTTGATGGCAGATGTGGTTAAGAATAATCCCAATTATCAATTCGTAGTGGCCGCGGTGAATAACCTTGACTCAGAGCTTTATGGTGAGTTCAAAAATATTCCAAACGTTAAGTTTGTGTACGACTCTTCTTATGATTTGTTGACTATAGCTAATGCAGCAATTGTCACTTCAGGAACCGCTACATTAGAGACTGGAATTTTTAGAGTTCCACAAGTAGTAGTATATAAGATGGGTGGGATTGAATACCAGTTGGTCAGTCGGTTAGTGAAGGTGGAATTTATTTCGCTTGTGAATCTGATAGCCGGGAAACAAGTGATTAAAGAATTGATACAGGATGAAGCTCAGCCTGACAAAGTGAATGATGAACTCAATTTGTTATTGACGGAAGGACCTTACCGAACAACAATGCTGGCTGAATACGATTCCATCTTTAAAGCGCTTGACACCGGTTCAGCCTCAGAGAACACAGCGAAATTGATGATTGAAGCATTGCGATAAGCGTGACTTAACGATTTCAAATTTCTAAACTAAATAATTATGATGCTTGATTGGAATGAATACCAGCGGCAGGTATCAACGAATATTGCCGAGATCGGAAGAGTGAGCCCTGAAACAGTTCGGGGTTATCGCGGTCTTAGTGATGCAGGACTGAAGACGTCCCTCCTAGGCGCGAAGACGCGTGAGCTAATTGCTCTTGCAGTGGCTGTTACTCGTCAGTGTGATGGGTGCATCACTGTGCATACCGATGCGGCCATAAAACAAGGAGCAACTCGCGAAGAAATTGTGGAAGCGCTTGGTGTCGCTGTCGCTGTTAATGCTGGTGCTGCGTTGGTATATTCTTCTCGCGTGATGGACGCGTACAATCAAAAGACTTCTGAGAACAAATAGCCTAAGCCACTTTCAATTTGCTGTAATGCGACTTGCTGAACTTCTCTTCCGCGTAAGCACGGTTGATGACTAGTCGATCTGTAGTTTTATCAGATGGCAGCTCAAACATGGCATCATTGATAATCGCTTCGCAAACCGAGCGTAGCCCACGTGCACCTAATTTATATTCAACGGCTTTTTCAACAATGAAGTCTAGCGCACCTTCTTTGAAATCAACCTCAATGTTTTCCATTTCAAACAACTTCTTGTATTGTTTGATGAGCGCATTTTTTGGTTCCGTTAGAATTTTCCTAAGCGCGTTGTGATCAAGAGGATTCAAGTAAGAAATCACAGGAAGACGTCCAATCAATTCAGGAATCAATCCGAACGTCTTTAAATCTTGGGCAGAAACAAATTGAAGTAAATTATCCTTGTCAAGCTCTCCTGGGCTCATGCTATCTGCACTGGCAGTGAAACCGAGCGGTCTAGTATTTAGTCTACGACCAATTACTCTCGACATTCCTTCGAATGCACCACCGCAGATGAACAAAATATTTTCTGTGTTCACGGTGATCATCTTTTGATCGGGATGTTTGCGACCACCTTGAGGAGGTACGTTCACTGCGGTACCTTCTAATAATTTTAATAGCGCTTGCTGCACACCCTCACCGCTTACATCGCGAGTGATGGAAGGGTTATCGGATTTGCGAGCGATTTTATCAATCTCATCAATGTAAACAATGCCACGCTCAGCAGCTTCGGTATTGTAATCAGCGGCTTGAAGTAATCGTGTTAAAATACTTTCAACATCCTCGCCAACATAGCCAGCTTCGGTTAGCACGGTAGCATCGGCAATACAGAAAGGCACTTGCAGAAGCTTGGCAAGAGTACGAGCCAGATAAGTCTTACCCGTTCCCGTTTCGCCTACCATAATGATATTTGATTTTTCGATCAGGATATCATTATCCATCTTTCGCTGCATCAAACGCTTGTAATGATTATAAACTGCTACGCTCATTACCCGTTTGGCATCATCTTGACCAATTACGTATTCATCAAGGAATTTCTTGATTTCGCGTGGCTTGATCAGCTTGAAATTAGGAAGGGCGCCCGCTTCTACCTTATTCTTTTTTTCTTCGGTCAAAATCTGGCTGGCTTGCGTCACGCATTTGTCGCAGATATGCGCGTGAATGCCTGAGATCATCAGATCCACGTCTTTCTTATTTCTACCGCAAAAAGAACAGGTTACTTCCGCCATATCAGTAAATAAATCTTAAGCCCACAAGTCAATAACCACAAAGGTACAACTTATCAGCAAATCAAATGATAGCCAGTCTATTAACTATTTTTTGATGCGTTCCAGCACCTCGTCAATCAAGCCGTAATCTTTGGCCTCAGCAGCCCGCATCCAGTAGTCGCGGTCAGAGTCTTTTTCAATTTTTTCGTAGGTCTGGCCGCTGTGTTTGGATAGGATATTGTACAAATCCTTCTTCAATTCGAGGGTCTGGCGCATGGAAATTTCCATGTCAGAGGAAGTTCCTTGCATTCCGGCTGAAGGTTGGTGAATCATTATCCTGGCGTGGGGTAGGCCAGAGCGTTTCTTGTTAGCGCCTGCTGCCAATAGTACAGCTCCCATAGAAGCTGCCAGCCCGGTGCAGATCGTTGCAACATCAGGATTTACGTATTGCATCGTATCATAAATTCCGAGGCCGGCATGAACTGATCCACCTGGACTGTTGATATACATGATAATATCTTTCTTAGGATCAGATGATTCCAAAAACAAAAGCTGAGCAGTAATGACATTGGCTACATAATCATCTACGGCTGTGCCAAAGAAAATGATGCGGTCGGCCATCAAGCGGGAGAACACATCGATCACGGTGGCACGCATTTGTCGCTCTTCCACTACATTGGGAGTCATGCCAAATACTGTTCCCACATTTTCATTCATGAATTTTGTATAGCTATCGAGGGCGTTGCCGCTCATGCCCATGTGGTGCACTGCGTATTTGCGAAATTCGTTGTGGTTATTCATATGTGTTAGTTACTTCTTTTAAGTCGATTTCAGATCGAATTTATTTCAAGTTTAGAGAAAAAACGGAAATAAAAAAGCCCATCAAATGACAGGCTTCCTTAAAAACTAAATCAATTCCTAATTAGTTCAATGCCGGTGTGATTCGGCTATCTTTTTGAACTCATCGAGGCTTACTTTCTTTTCTTGAATAGTGATGTTTTCCTTAATCACGCCCATGATCTTATCATGACGGAGTTGGTTATAAGTACGCATGTAATTTTCACCTTTACCGTCTTTGCCAGAAAGATAATTGCTGACGATTCCATCAAACTTATCACCTAACTGCTCTGCGATGCCAGGGCCGCCGAATTGCTCAAGGATAACTTGTTTCGCTTTTTCGCGAACATCAGCTTCCTCGATCTTAATTCCCTTTTCTTCTGCAATTTTATTTTTCACCAAATCCCACTTGATCGAATCGCGGTATGATGTGAATTCTTTCTCAAGGATTTCGTCCGTTACCTGGCCTTCGCCTGTGGCTTTTAACCAGGTTTTCAAAAATCCTTCAGGCATATTGATTTTGGTGTGATCAACGTAGTAATGCTGGATTTCATGGTCGAGCAAATGTTGTGTTTCACGATCGTAATTACCTGAAATCGTTTCCTTGATTTTATTGATAAATCCTTCTTCCGTAGTAACTACATCTTTGCCAAATACCTGATCAAATAACTCCTGGTTGATTTGAACGGGCTCAATGCGAGTAACGCTCGTTACTTTGAAAACATAAGTGCCTGATGCTTTCTTTGCTTCTTCTTCATTTACGTTTAGCAATTGAGAAATAGCTTGAGCATCTTTCAATATTTTCTCAACATCAAATTCAACTGTTTCATCTTTCTTCAACCCGATGAATTTTTTCTGTTGAGACTTTTCGATCTGCTCAATGCGCAGATAAGAACCTTGTTTTTCTTCGCTTCCAACTTTATTGATTTCACCAAAGAGGTTGTCCCCAGCTTCGCTTGCTTCAGGATTAGTGCGTTTGCCGTATCTGCGTTTAATGTCTTCCA
>DASYTA010000475.1:0-16332 GCA_036002745.1 Cyclobacteriaceae bacterium
ATGCTTTTCGGAACTGTATTTGGAGTCATTATTGTCCCTGGCCTGTACTACATTTTTGGAAAAATGGCCGAGGGTAGAAAACTCATTAGAGATGAAGAGAAAGATTCCTTAACCGAAGACATGGTTCACCACATGGACGCATTCCCTAATCCTAAAGCAAACGGAGAAAATGAGCATCAATAAAAAAGGTAAATACATCCCAATATTCTGTCTTTCTATTCTGTATACGGCATGCACAGTGCCATCGGTGGTCTTGAAAAATGAAAACAAGAATGTGCCTGAGAACTATAAAACTAATTCTGATACGTTCAATACTGCTAAGATCAAATGGAAAGATTTTTATTCGGATACTTTTCTGAATGCGCTTATCGACACAGCACTTCGTAACAATCAGGAACTGAATATAATTTTACAAGATATTAACATAGCCAAGAACGAAGTAAAAGCGAGAAAGGGAGCGTACTTGCCTTTTGCGGATATCGGTGGCGGCGTGGGCATTGATAAATCGGCCCGTTACACCCGACAAGGTGCCGTTGATGCTACTACGGACATTGAACCTGGAAAACCAATTCCTGATGTTTTGCCCGATTATCTAATAGCTGCCAACATTTCATGGGAAGTAGACATCTGGAAAAAACTTCGCAACGCAAGGAAATCTTCGATTTACAGTTTCCTCTCGACCACATCGGGTAAAAACTTTATGGTCACTCATCTTATAGCCGAGATAGCCAACGCATACTACGAATTGATGGCCTTAGACAATCAATTGTTTATCTTAAAACAAAATATTCAAATTCAAAAAAATGCACTTGAAATAGTCAAGCTCGAAAAGACTGCAGCTAAAGTTACTGAGCTAGCTGTGCGCAGGTTTGAAGCTGAAGTGTTAAAAAACCAAAGCCGTATTTTCTTTATTCAGCAAAGCATCATCGAGACAGAGAACAGAATCAATTTCCTTGTTGGCCGGTTTCCTCGACCAATCATGAGAGACTCATGGTCATTCATTGATTTGAATACGGATTCAATTCAAAACGGCATTCCCGCTCAACTGCTACTGAACCGGCCTGATATCAAACAAGCCGAGCTTGATCTGGCTACAGCAAGGCTCGACGTGAAAGTAGCTAAGGCGAATTTTTACCCCACTTTAAATATTACCGGAGCAATTGGTTTTGAATCATTTAATCCTACCTACCTGGTGAGCAAACCCGAATCGATGTTCTACAATTTAGGCGCAGGATTATTTGGACCGCTGATCAATAGGAACGCAATAAAAGCAGCCTACTACAATGCGAGTGCTCGCCAGATCCAAGCGGCTTTCAATTATGAACGAACAATTTTAACGGCCTACATTGAAGTCGCAAATCAATTGTCGAATATTAATAATCTTCAAAAAAGCTACGAGCTCAGATCCAAGCAGGTTCAAACACTTACACTGTCAATAGATATTTCTACGAGACTTTTCAGGTCAGCCCGTGCCGACTACATGGAAGTGTTGTTAACTCAACGTGACGCACTTGAATCAAAATTTGAACTGATCGAAACTAAGAAGAGACAGATGAATGCTAAAGTAAATATTTACAAGGCCTTAGGGGGTGGGTGGAATTAATGTAGGGTAGTAAATCTGGATAAATTCTAAGCATTAGCTCAGGTAGGACTTTAACAACTGACTCTTTGATTTGTTTTTGAGTTTGTTAATTCCACTCTCTTTAATTTGCCGCGCTCTTTCTCTGGTCACTTCAAATTTTTTGCTTATCTCTAATAATGACATTGGCCCATCGCCATTAAGGCCAAAGTAAAGAGAAATTATTTTCGACTCACTTTTGGTTAAGGTGGACAAAAATCTTTTTACTTCAGCGCACAAAGACTCTTTGATCAAGCCTGAGTCAGGCGTTTCCTCAGAATCGTCTTGCAAAACATCGAGTAAGCATTTTTCTTCTCCTTTTAAAGTGGGGGAGTCGATTGAAACATGATACACCCCGGCTCTTAAAGTCTCGGATATTTGGTCTGAAGTATACTTTAAAAATTGTGAAAGTTCTTCGGAGGTAGGCTCACGCTCGAATTTTTGTTCCCAACGGGATATTGTTCTATTTAATTTAACAAGCGAGCCCACTCGGTTTAATGGTGTTCGAATTATTTTAGATTTGTCACCGATGGCTTGTATTATAGATTGGCGTATCCACCAAACAGCGTAGGAGATAAATTTAAATCCACGGGTCTCATCAAACCTTTGCGCAGCTTTAATCAACCCGAGATTTCCCTCATTGATAAGATCGCCAAGTGTCAGACCCCTATTTTGATATTGCTTAGCAACAGAGACTACAAATCTAAGATTAGCCGTCGTTAGTCTCTCTAGCGCGATTTTGTCACCTGCTCTAATTCTTTTCACCAACTCTACTTCTGTCTCTGTAGAAATGAGATCTACTTTGCCGATTTCCTGCAGATAGACTTCGATTGATCTACCTTCCTTTTTTGTAACTCGGTGGCTAATCTTTATTTGCCTCATTGCGATTGCTTATTAATTTATATAACGACTGTTCCGGAATTTTTACTCCATTCTGATTGTTCGCAAACTCCCCATGAAAAATGCGGTCGGAATCTTAAGTAATTCTTTAGAAAGAATTATGATACTAAATTCTAAATGCTTGATTCCTTCTGTCCATTTGATATTTCGGTCCCAATTGTAGGCTAAAGATTTACTAAAGAATCTGGATTTTACCTTTGCGTTACGGGTGATTGATAAACCATGAACCATCTGAACTCATATGACGAATAAAATCTTTTTAGGAACAGTGCTTTGCATTTTGTGTTGCAAAGCGACGGCACAGTGTACTGAATACAAATGGCCACAAGATCAAGCTAAGGCCGAAAGAAAGGTGGATGCTTTTAAGACTGCAATGAAAGAACAAAATTATAAAGGCGCAGTTCCGGGAATTCAATGGATGATTACTCATGCACCTCAATGGCATACCGACTTGTACGTAGCTGCAACTGAAACATACGATAACCTGGCGGAAAAGGAATTTGATCCAGCTACTAAGGAGCGATACATAGACTCACTTTTTATTATCTATGATTTGAGAATTAAGAATTGCGGCAACGAAATGTATGTTCTAAACCGTAAAGCGTATTCAGCCAGGAAATACTATAATTCTGACAAGTCGAAGGCTGCCGTGGCTCTTGCAATTTTTGACAAAACATTTGAGGTAAGTGGCAACGAAGTGCTTGACAATAATTTAATAGGATACATAGATGCAATAAAACTTAACGACTTACCAGAAGATCAAGTTATGATGCGGTACAATAAGCTCATGAGCGTGATCGATTTCAAAATGAATAAGGCGCGATCGGAAAATCATGCAGATGAAATCAGCAAATACACAAAGGTGATAACCTACATTGAGAATCGTTTACCCAAAATGGTCAATCTTGATAGTTCTATTATAGAGAAATACTTCGAGCCGGCATACAAGGCTGATCCAACGAATTTGCGACTTGCTAGAAAAATTTTCGATTTATCCATTGAAAAAAAATGCGGCTACAATCCGATTTGGTTCGAGGCGGCAGAAAGACTGCATACATCTTCGCCCAGTGTCTTGGTTGCAAAAGAATTGGCGGTTGCTAATATCAGCATCAAACGCTTTGACAGAGGCACAACGTTCTTGGCTGAAGTAGAAGCGAGGGCAAAAACAGCGTCAGAAAAAGCATGGATCGACATAATAAAAGGAGACATTGAATACCAGAAAGGGAATAAATTAATGGCCAGAGATTTCTATAAGAAGGCCTTATTAATTGACGCATCTGCAAAGGAACCTTATGAGCGCATCGGTGATCTATACGCATCGTCTGCTAATGACTGTGCTAAGATGATTGGAACAGCAGAAGAAAAACTGATTTATATAGCCGCCTTTCAGATGTACCTGAAATCAGGCAACCGGGAAAAAATGGAGCAGGCCCTTTCAAAATATCCAACCACTGAGGATCTGAAAAAAGTTAACTGGAAATCAGGTGAGCAGAAGAAGATCGCGTGCTGGATTGATGAAACAGTCACTGTCAAAGTAAAGAAAGAAAAGGACGTGACGACCACTGCGAAATGATTGAGGTTCTCTCCGAAGACAAATCACAAACGAAGATGTTTGATAGCAAAGTCTTTCATGAAGGACGGAATTTCAGGTGACCGCTTGATTTCTCTGTCTCCTTTGTTTTAAAACCTAAGACTGCCCATGACGTTCTAATTAGATCGTCGGGACAAACTCTTAGGAACGATCTCGAGATCGATTTCGGTTTGGCTTTTTGCTTTGTGAACTTGTACCGGGAGGAACGTCTGTCCATGATGTAAAATCTTATCTGAAAAAACCTGAAGATTTTCAAAGCCTCTGTTCTAGCTTGGCGCTAAATATTACTTCAAGTCTATCGCGGCGACGTTGTAACCGGAAATTGTAACCAAAAACACCGATTGAGCACTGTTTTTATGTATTTTAGGAGTACAAAGTCTCAACTGAATTTGGGTAATTCTCTGCCCAATTTGTGGTCTACGTATAGCCTCCGTTTTTCAACGGCACATCGCAACGCGCAATTTTCGTTGAAAGCCACTTGTCCTTATCAATCACAGATATCCTTTTGCGTCAATCGAAGATAATATTTTTTACCAAGTTTATTCTGACCAGCAAGGGTTACATTTGTACCAATGCTTGAACATCGAAACAAATGCGGTTACGAAAAGAGAACGAGCGGTTGATCGAGGACTCTGTCGGCGCATATGAAGAAAAGAACAGAATGGTATGGCGTACCCGAAAATTAAAGTGGGAATCCATTTTGTTGATGAAATTGATTTTACTGCAGGGTGAGTTGAGCGGTACTCCTTCGACGCCGTCAGATGTGCTGAACAGCGCTATGACTGTTATGCTACCTATCTTTCCATTGCCGGAAAAAATTCGTTTTGTCGGAAGGGAAAAATTCAAAATGGTTCTTACGGTCAAGAAAGCAACTAGAGGCGCACGACAAAAGCTAACCCCGTAGTATAGTGTTTGTTTTTTTCAAAGTCTTTCCCTTGATCCACCGATCGTAAGCCTTGTCAAATGATTCGTTTGAAAAAGAGAAATGCGGCCACAGCGGTGCCTCCGTTTCGCTGAACCATGGCGGGCTTTTCTGGCACATGTGTGTGTTGATGATTTTCACTATGACCATGCACAGGTGGACCCGATCCAGTTGCATCGGGTTCTCAACGATGTAGTTGTTAGGGGAACTATTGTTTAGAAAAATGGTCGTTGGGCCACCTTCCTCATAAAGGGCAAGTAAACGCATGATCCCATGGAACAGGTCATAGTCCAGTCTACTTTCCTTGAGCAAACCTTGCCATCCTTTCATTTCCTTAAAAGGTCCGCTCAACATTTTCTCAAACCTCGGGAAGTCGATTTTTTCATGATCAGGGTCACGTCGACAAAGGGCTGTGATGAATTCAATGGCGGGAATATTCAGCTTATATTTTTTTTCAGTGCCGCTTTTCTTTTTGGTGCTGGCTATGGCTTTATCTGTTAGACCATATTCTGACCATAGCTGAAATCTTATGATGCAATCCTCCAGGGAAGTGCTGAGCAAAAAAATGTGTTCGTATGCGAGGAAGGTCTTGACCAATGAGCGGGCCACTAGAAATAATGCAGTGTAGTCCGGGCTCCCATATTGTTCGTGTTCCCGGTTGAACCGTGTTGCTGAGGAAAGCTCAAAAATGGTTTGGCTGAGTGCTGCGATCTCATCGTTCAGAAGGGCCTTACCTTCGCCGAGATACAGACTACGTCTTCGCGGTTGTCTTAATAATTCGTACTCGAGGAGCAGGGCGCCATAGACAAAGCGGGGAACCGAACCTTTTGCTTTGTGCCTTTCGTATTCGTCCTTTAAGGTGGTTAAAATACTGTCGAGCTCTTTCTTTTTCAATGTCAAGGGAAGGTTTACCCTGGCGTAAACGCAACTCTGTCCTTATGTCCCTTCAGGTAGAGCGTTCTCATCGCCTCAAACCCCTTGATCCTGTCGTCGCCGTTCAGCGAATCGAACATCTCCACAAGCCTTCCCGTCGTCTCAGCTCTTGTTAGCAGGTATTGGGAGATCCCACTGGGTGGACGTTTCTTCCCCATCATTTTATCCAATTTCTGTTGCACTTCGGGACCTGGCTGCATTATGTCGAGCTCGTATCTCGCGATAGAATCACGACTAATGTTGAGCTCTTTGGCAAATTGCGTTTGGTTTTTCTTGCGGCTCTTTCGAAGGTCCCTGATTTCTTCGCCGGTCATTTTAGTGATGTTTTATACCAAAAATCCAACTCATTACCACTACACAATTTATTTTGGAGTTGTACACAAATGTAGATAAAAAAACGCTAAAAACGCAACTTTTATACACAATTCACTCTACATCGAAAAACATTTTGTAGAGTTTACCCTCAAGCCAAAAAAAGAAAATCAAGTTTTGAACCGTCAACGATTCACTGAAAAGTGGCGTCGATGTACAAAAAAATCGGCGGTGGTTGCAAAAAAACAGAACACGCTTATGGTAAACTTGAACGCATCAATTAGGGAAGCCTTCTTCGAACGCAATTGCTTCGTGAAGTACTACAACCTTCTGAACACCCTTTTCCTGGACGATCGCATCAGGGCTATACATGACGCAAAGACGATCGCGGTAGTGATCGCGTGTACGCAGTTGAACCAAACTTTTGGGTTTAGTTATCCAATCCTCTTCGACGCTGTTGAAGGAATATTCGGCGCGCAGGGTCACCTTCGGTTGAGCGGTCTGGTTGACGTTTCGGGTTATGAAGCTTTCAAGAAATGTGTCGATGACATTCGGTCTGAATACGAGGCGGGTCAGGAGATAGAGACGCCAGCCTTCTTTTTGGTTGAACAAAACTCAAAAGCTCGCCAATGATCGCCGTCGCTAAACCGGCAATAAATATTTCCGGCGTCAAGTACGTTCAAACGGAGGAAGCACTGAAAAAGATTTCCTATAGTTCGTACCGGAACGGAATCTCCCTACATAAAAAGGGGACTTCACCTCACTGGGCACGTAGTAATTTTGAAGGCTGGGAGTATTTGGTGTGGGACTCGCTTACCCCTCTCATTCAGCAGCAGATCGGGGACATTGATGCGATGATCGCGCAGGCGTGCAACACGGCAAGCGTTGCGGCGCCAAGTGATCAGCTGTCCGATCTTGAAAGGCGCCTTGAGTTTGCGTTCAGCCAAAAGAAAGTCTACGAACAGTTTGAAGGGCTCTACCGGGACCGCTATTTCTATCCCGGTGAGATGGAAGTCTATCAGCGGATGCACTCCTTCGTATTCGAGATGCTCTCGTTAAAGGAGAACGGTCGCGAACTAAAAGCCATCTATGCTGCATTTGACCGGGTGAAGGACCGTCTTCCCCTTTACAATTTCAAGGTCAACTCCTACGATTATTTCTCGGAAAAATTGCGGCACCTCGAGACGATCGGGTTGGAGAAGGGAATCGTGCACGGCAACCGAAACATGGAAAAGATCCACAAGCTGCTCAATGATTACGTCAAGAAGTGGGTAATCAAATTCTATTGCCAGTCCCAGCCACGTCTCAAATATTCGGAGATCACGGAAAAAGTGAACCACGAAATCGCGAAGCGGGGTTTCATCACGATCAGTCTCTCGCTCGTCAAATTATTTCTCAGGGATCCCGAGATTCAAAACGTGTACAAAGCTTTCCGCTTGGGAAAAGATTGGGTCGAGAAATATTACAATCCGTTCCAAGCGCGTCTCCATCCCCAGAACGTCCACGACAAGTGGGAGATGGACGGCACTGTACTACCGTACTACTTTGTTCTCGACGGAAAAATAACTCGCCTTTGGTACATCATCATTGTGGATGTGAACTCACGGAAAATTATTGCGTGGGCCGTAGGCCTCTATGAATCGCGCTACTTGATCCTGGAATGTTATCGGGTGGCGATCACCTCCTGTAGAGTACTCTGTGTTGAATTGGTCCGGGACAATGCGGGGGGGTATGATACCCCGGAGGTATTGGAGCTTGAAACCAGGTTGGAAAACCGGAAGTGCTTCGTCAGGGCCGCGAGGCCCGAGAATTCCAAGGACAAGGGAACTGTGGAGAAAGTACACGACATTCTTAATTGCGACCACTTCAGCAAAGACTTTGAACATTTTATCGGCGACCCATGGAACGCTGAACGCGAGCTGTACAGAAAGAGCTCCGTCGAAATACGTGAGATGCGGAAAGTGAAAAATGCGTACGCCGCAAGTGAAGCTCCATGGATCATGGCGCGCATCGTGGGTGCATACAACGATCAGGTATTTTAAAAAAAATGATATGAGAAATCTAAGCGACAAAGGCTTTTCGCCAAACCAAAGGTTCACCAGAGGCTCGACAAAAAATGCAATCAAACTTACCAACGGTGACGTCATCAGGCTTGTTGCTGACTACGATGATGTGATCAAGGTCAGGAATATCATGATCCGAATCCAGGACCAAAAAATCTGCGATCGGATAATGTTCTATACACTCGACAAGGTTCTGGCTGCCAGATTTAATTGGGAGTGGGTAAGGGTTCGGATGATCAAGAAGAAGCCGGACCATATCTATCTCTTCGAGCCCAAGACCGACACCTATGTAGGATGCGTTCCACGCGACTTGGAGCCTGCCGGCGACCTCGCAAGCAAAACCGCAGCGGACTGGAAGGCCCACGAGGATTTTCACGATATGAAGAAGGAACACCAAGAGTATCGTGAAGAAAAGCTAAAGGAAGTTTTGGATGGGATCGACAAGGTGAACGCAGAGCTTGATAAGGCGGCCTTGCCGTCCGAGGCTTCGGAAAGCGCAGGGCTGATAATACCCGATGAAGAGAAAAGGTCGGAAGCAGAGGCCCGCGAAGAGGCTAGGGGAGAGGTGGCTGTGCCCCAAGAAGAAAACAAGACCAAACCACCTTCAGCCGCGGAAAAGATTACCGAAGGGGACTTGGAGGTTGCCTCTGTGGAGACACTGACAGATTCCGACTCGGAAGCTGTCGAAGAGGAAGAATTGGAAATGGCTTAATGATAACGATAACACTTAACATACAATTCAATGAAAAAAATAACTCTAAAAGAATGGGTCATCTTAAAGACCAACAACTACAACACCATTATGGGTAAGTTGGAGAATGCTCACAAGTATGCGTTGCTCACCTGTGTAATTGGTTTTCCTGGTGCGGGTAAAACAACTACGTTCGGGCATTACCGAAATGCGCATGGAAAAGAAGTGGTCTACATTTGCCTGGATGTAAGTTTTCGCGCAAAGGATTTCTACGTGACGTTGTTGCGGGAACTCGGTGTTCCTGATTATGGCTACGATGTGCCGATCAAGTTTGTGGCAAGTAAAATCACAGAGACTCTCCGTGAACGGGAAGAACCGGTGCTCATTATTATTGATGACGCCGGCCGTTTCACGGCGCCGATGATGGAGTGGTTTCAACTCATATTCGATTCTGAAAATTGCGGCCTGATTCTGTCCGGGACCAAGAAGTTCAAGAACGATTTTGACGGTTGGGTTAAACAAAATCGATTAGGTATTCCTGAGCTGGCGTCGCGTGTCGATGAATGGCTTGTTTTAAAAGAACCAACGAAAGAAGAGATGAGAAAAGTCGCGCTGAAAAATGGCGTCACTGATCCTGCCACGTTGACCAAGTTGACAAACGAATGCAGCGACTATCGGAAACTTTCAAAAAAGGTAATAAACCTCAGGATCAAACAAGTCAACGCCGGGAAAGCAAAGCAGCAGGTTGAAGAGGAAGTTGTTACAACATAATAGGGTAGTAGCTAGTGATGCCAACTGATAAGGTCTACGGTTCTCTCCCGCGGCTCAAGACTTTCCGCTTGTTGCTAAAGGCGGCCCAAGATATAAGGGGCAACTTAATAAAAGTCAAAACCGATCAGCAGTTGCTGATCGGTTTTTTTCAACCGCAGCATTATTATTCGAAGACAGAAATGGACAACTCCCAGCATTGGCCCGCGAAGTTTGGCAAGCTGTTGAGGGAAGCGGACGTAGTGACAACTCACATCAACGTTCAAAGACTGCGAGAGAGGCTGGGGAGAGGAATATGGCGGGGGCAAACTCCATTTGGTCACGAGAAACAAGAGGACGGCACGATGAGACCATGCCCAAAGATTTTCATCGTGTCTTTTATTTTCAATTCCTTTCTTCAAACAAAGTCACTCGGAGAAACCAGAAAACAGCTTGCATCGTTGGGATTTGATCTCATCGAGAGCAGGATAGCGCACATATTAAAGAATGGCATTTACTGCGGCGTGGTAACGTACGGATCCGAGAGAGTAAAGTTGGACGGCATCTTCGTACCTGTGGTTACCGAGAAAGTTTTTGAGAGCGTTCAGGATATTTTTGTCGACAACAGGAAACTTGAAAAAGCAAAACCGTCTTTGGTCAAGTTGCTTCCTTTGACTGGCTTCGCTGTTGATTCCTACTCAGGTATCAACCTGTCAGGCAGCGGTGGCTATTTGAAAAAGGCGGGAGATCTGCGATTATTCTATCGTGTAAATTTCAACAGACGAAAGGAAGATCGACGGCCATTTCAAATCAGGGCAGACGAATTGGAAACTATTTTTAAGGAGCATCTCGTCATGCAGTTTAAAGGACGTGCGAAAGAAACACATTCGTACTTGCAACAGAGCCACGAAGCATTTAAAGCCGTCGTGCCTCGGCTGATAGAAAACCTCGAGAAGGAATTGCGCCAATCATCAGAAAGGACTGACACGTCAAACGATGAGTTGGTTGATCCTCGCATTGTCAGGCTTAGTATGATTCATGAGCAGCTCGAGCAATTAAAATATTTTCAAAACGAAGAAAGTTTCATTGAATATGGAATGGAACTTATTACTCGTATCTCCAACATTTGGGAGGATTCCGATTACGAGGCGAAACGGATCATACAGCTTTTGATTTTCCCCAACGGGATTTCATTTGATAATGACAACGGGATATTCGTCAATAATCTCGGCGTGATTTTCTAATCATGCTGCCATCAATCTCCGCACCGCGAGTCGTTCGTCCCATTCCCTCAGATCGGTACAACAGAGTAAATCATCTAAATCAGGCTGTTTTCGTGTACCGATTACTTTCACATACTTTCGCGGTGAATACCGATTTTTGTACCGATATTCTTCGTTGTTGTGCACTATTCAACTCATTTGACAGGTGACTCCGGAAAGTTACCCAACTTTTATGCGGAAACTAAGCTGACTTAAACATATTTTAGCAGATGTTTAATGTATGGCAGCATGTTAGTATGCTAGTAAAGTGAATTGAAAATAACCAATTCCTGAAACCGGTCTTTATGCATTAATGCACTGGTTATTAAAGTATTATGGGTGATTTATGATTCTTGAGGTCGCAGCTGAAAATAACTAATCCGTCTGCCCGCGCCCAAGCCTTAACCTTAAGAAAGTGCCTGCTATGAGTTTCGAATTAGGTTTCGAACAAACAGATTATTTGGGCTTTTGTCTTGGTTGAGAAAAAAGTCATCATGAATGTCACGCTGCAGCTTTGCCATCGCATATTCGTTAAACTTACTTTTCTGAAACGGGCCTTCCATTGTTTCGTCGTACCAATCGAGGTAAACCTCCTTAGCTTTTAATTTCATTTTCTTATTCCAATAGGAATTAAATCGAGACGCTTTAGCGCGGGTGTTGATTGCTTTAAGAATCCTGTCGAGCCGGCTGTATTGGGTCTGAGAGTTAAAGCGGCTTTCAATTTTAAAAATATTAAAGTTGCCTCGTTCGTGCCCATCTTCGATTGCCGGCAGGTTTCCGTTTAACTGCCATCTGCGGCGGGTGTGAAGCGGGGCCTTAATTTGCAATTTGATCCTATCCACTTTACCCTTTGCATTCTTAGTACACCTGAATGCAAAATCATTCTCGAATCCCCCGTTGTATGGATTGAGGTGAAATTTGTCGCTAAACTCGTTAGTTCCTTTGTGGGTAGGACCATTACAAGTTGAATCGCTTGGCACCAGATTAAAAAGTGAATACGACAACAGACGATGCTTTGCCTTATGAAAGAAATGATCAAGTTCATGTACAGCCGCAGTTCCGCCCACTGAATCCTGGAGGTATTCTACCTGGTTCAGATTACAGTAGGGGCAAAACTTGACAATATTCTTTAACCTGAAGAATCTCTTTATGGCGCTGCTCGTTTTAGGTCGTTTTTCGAAATCGAATACCAATTTTATTATTTCAATGTTTTCCTCCGTTCTGAACTTCGGAGGCAACAACGCATCTTCAAGCTGCGTGAGCTTTTGAGGAGCACATGTCAGTAATTCTTCCAGTGCAGCCCCTTTTTTACTGATTAGAAAATTAAAAAGGGAATTGATTTTTACGAGATCGACAGGTAAATTCTTTCTTTTATTCCCATGCACCCAAGCTCGAAAAGTACCTATCGTTGCTGAATATTTATCCTTCTTGACTCCGTTTTGTTTGGCACTTTGCCCTGTTATTGTTTTAATAAGGTGAGCAGTCATGCCTTTACTCGTTGGAAAGTATTTTTTGTTATACTTATAGGGAACGCCTGTGAGATGTCCGATTGAGTATTTCAGACATTCGATGTCAAATAACACGATCGGTTTTATCACGGAAATATATTCCGCCTTTAATGCCTTCCTATCGGCAATTTGGATTTCAATCATGATTTGGATGTGTCCTGTTTTCGCAAATCCTGATAGCGCTTCAAAGTTATTTCAAGGTATTTGTCACCCACGAGATCGACTACTTCCCGATAAGGATTATTCGCATCACGAGTGCTTTCAATAAAATTACTGATGGTCTTCTCGGCGAAAGCGCCCATTAGCGTATCTTTTATAAAGAAACTGTCAGCAAGCAGGTCGTGAATATCAGCTGCGAATGTCTTTGACGTATTGAATTTTGAATTCGATCTTCCAGTTCTCTCATCAAGGTATAACAGTAGAATATTTTCTGACGGAATGTCTGAAAGGATGAATGGAGAGTGTGTTAGGAAAAGGAGATTTATTGCGTTAATGGCGCTTCCGGTACCTAAATGAAATGATCTTAATGCCAAAAGAATTGAATTTAGGAACCGCCGCTGAAATTCAGGATGGAAGTAAAGCTCAATCTCGTCAAATACAATGTTTATGGAATGATATTTTATTCGAGTTCCGTCGGTGCTGTTGTGTATGCTCTGTAGATTATTTAAGTGATACATTACTGATTGGACTGAGTGGATCAGCTGTTGTTCTCCCGAACTAAGGTCATTAAAATGACTTTCACCACCGTCCTTGTTCCCAAGAATAAAGTCGACTTTAAAAATTGCTGGCGGGATGTTGTTGATAATCTCTAGCGGTGTCGGATGTTCCATCCAATTAATCAGTTGGTCTGGCGTTAAGTCAACGTAAGGAGCTCCAGCAGCTACTTCAGCAAAAGGATCGTTAGTCGAGTTTAGTGAATGCTTAAAGAAATTTAATGCCTGTTTGAGTTTAAAAGTGATATGAGTGTAATCATCATTGATGTGCGCAACAAATCGTTGCAGACCTATTTGTCGGTCCTCAAGATTCTCCACCCACGGAAATTCAAAGCCCTCGTAGGTTTCCGAGATGCGCCATACTTTGTCGATAATGTAGTTAGCGACAGGGGTCTTAAGAGCCGAATGGTACTGACTGAGATCAATAGTATCGAATGGAGAAAAATATTGGTTTAAAAATTCTTGAAGGAGGTTGGCAGAGTCATAGTCACCAGTGACACCTCCATCCATGCTTTGGATCGATTTGCGTCTGATTTTTTCGTGATCAAGCGTGAATCTTATCTTCGAAATGTATTGATTGTCGGTGATAAATAATCGACTGTTTTTAGGGTTAGAGCGATCAACTAGAACATTGGCGAGTAACCGATACTTTGCAAACTGTGATTCCTTATTGATATCAAAGTTGCCAAGGGTGCGCATTGGATTGATTACAACTGGTGTTTTGTAACCATCGTTCTTGTGAAACAACGTAGAAATCCAGCCACCAAGGTGAACTGAATTTAGAGCATAATGAGAATAGTTCACTGCAATGGTGTAAAACAAAAGAGATTGGTGTGCGCTTGAATCGTTGGGGTTTTCAGTGGTATGATTTCCCGTGAGGTTGGAATCAACCCGTGTTATATGCTTTAAGTCTGACTGAGACTCGTCGAAACGGAGCCTATAGCATTCATTGTCCATTTCATAGTAGACTTCCGCTCGCAGCTGTTTCTTTATAAGTAGGGAATCTTTTAATTTGTTGACAAGTTCTTCTTTCACCTCACGAAGCTTCTTCTGTTTTTCTTCAAAGTTGATGGCATCCGAATGCTTTGCCAGGGCTCTCTCTACATCTACCAGCGACAGTGGTAATTTCGCTAATTCTTCATGGACTTCCCTTAGCGCTTTGGTGTTATTAGAGCTCAACGTCTCAAGCTGCTTTTCAATCCGCTCAATTTCACCAGGTAGGGATTTAGAGTTAGGTTTGATAATTTCCTTCTCGTTCGAAAACGCAAAAACAACAGCGAATAGGAGTTCTATTAATGTACTTTTACCTGCTCCGTTTTTCCCTACCACCGCGTTTACATTTACTCTAATCGAGCGACCATCAGCACTCTCCACATCGTAAAGTTTGCTGAAACGTTGCTTATTAAATTTGACCTGAGCGACGTTGCCACTCTCATTCACACCATTTCCAAATTCATCTAAGTAAGACACAGTCTTGCACAACGAATAAATCTTACCTGGAATTAGATTTCGCAAGAACCTTTCGTGGCAATCGATAAGAGGACGAATCGCGAGAATCCGGAAGTTATGGTCACTACTTTTCATCGGGTGGTTTAGAGCATTCAAAGGTCGATTTAATGACTAAATTAGTTCTAAGGCTTCATAGGTTTCTTTAGCCAAGTTGAATTCCGCTTTCATCCATAAATATTTTTCTCTTACACGCAGGTCGTCACTTTCTAGTCCTCGGATAATTAGTCTCCTTAACCGTTCATAATATGTTTTCTGAGTGGTATATCCATTCACATCAACTATGTAATCGACGTAGGAGTAGTCACTTTCATTTACCTTAAAAATAAATTGCCCTGAATAATCATTAATTCTTTTTCCGTCATCGTTTTTTAGCTCTAGAGCCAAGTTATCAATAATGATCCTTGGAACAATGGCAATTTTTGACTCGAGTCTATACGCTTCGTTGAAAGCGGGTCCGAAAACAAATTCTTCATCATGATATATCTTTCCATATGTGATGCCGCCTCGGAAAACAATCCCCAATTCAACCATCTTCACAGACAACTCTTTGAAAAAGTGGAAGGTCATAAAATAATGGCTTGTTGGTAGAAAGGAAAATATGAGAGAATCAGAAAATTGAGTTATGACAATGTCGATGTCTGAAGAGATCGGCTGTGCCGACCAGCTCGATATAGAATTACTGATATTGGTGAGAATGGAATAGATTTTCATTCCATCATCTGGAAACTCTTTCGAGACCATATCTCCAAATCCCAAGATGTCAATAAAGCAAACAATTTTGTTCTTATAAATATCTTCCATCGTGGATGAATTTAAGATTTTATCCGGGCTCATATGCACATGCTCTTTCATGAAAATGAAGTAAATAAATAAAATCCCGAATACCTCGCCAACGGGGTTTTTCACGTATCGCCAATGCTTTTTTCTAGAAAAAAAATGCTTTAAAATTGAATCATGGATTATAAATACTTTAAATCATTCAAAGTTGAATCCCACCCATTTGAGACCTTTATGCCAAAAATCCCCAAGGCAGCCATAGTGGGCACTTTCCCGACGCATAAGAGCAACAGGAACTTTGAGTGGTATTACAGTGGTGAAGGCAACCGTTTTTGGGATGTTATGGCGGCAGTGCTCGAATGTAAATTTCGGCATCGTGAAAATGAGCCTGCCAAAGAAGAGCGACAAGCGGCGATGGAAAAAAACGGCATCGTGCTAACCGACATGGTTAAAACATGTTATCGACAAGATACCTTGTCTCAAGATCATCATTTGTACCCGATAACCTTAATCAACTTAATTGACCTATTGAATAACAACCCAACCATTGACACAGTAGTATTTACAAGTAGGACTCGTGTGATTGGTGCTCTCGGGTTGTTCGAGACATCGCTGCATCAAATTAATATGCCAATACCTGAAATGACGACGCAAAACGGCGGAATGATCGAGGGATGGTTACCATTGGGAAGCAGAGAAATAAGCTTATTGGTTCCTTACTCTCCATCAAAAACATTGGCTGAAAAAGGATTCGTGCCCACCAGCAGACTAATACAGATGTATCGT